>JAUUYO010000111.1 GCA_030590405.1 Kangiellaceae bacterium | reverse complement strand
TGATCTTAAAAAATTCTTCTTAAATTGGTATGGTCCAAATAACGCTGTTGTTACCATTGGCGGTAATATCGATATTAATTCAACTTTGGAACTAGCGGTTAAATATTTTGGTTCAATTCCTAAAGGGCCAGAAGTTGGTATGCCAGAAAAATCGACGATAACATTGGATGCGGATCGGTATATTTCTATGCAGGACAATGTTCATTTACCTTTGATTTATATGACGTTTCCGACTGTGAGTGTTCGTCATAAGGATGAAGCGCCTCTGGATCTGCTCGCTCAAATTTTAGGTGGTGGCAAAACCTCGCTGTTTTATAAAAACCTGGTAAAAAATCAATTAGCTGTTCAGGCTGCTGTCAGTCATCCTTGCGCGGAATTAGCTTGTACTTTTAATTTGTTTGCATTGCCTCATCCTGCATCAGGGAAAAAACTTGCCGATCTAGAAAAAATCATGCGTAACACATTAGTTGAATTTGAAAAACGCGGTGTCGAGCTTGACGACTTAACCAAAGCAAAAGCGCAAATGGAAACATTGTTTATTTTCGGCTTACAAAGCGTTAGCGGAAAAGTGAGCCAACTGGCGGCCAATCAAACTTTCACCGGTAATCCTAACTACATTGAACAAGATATTGCACGATACGCCAATGTGACAAAAGAAGATGTCGATCGGGTCTTCAAGCAATATATTAAAGGCCATCATGCAGTCATTATGAGTGTGGTGCCTAATGGAAAAATGGAAGCGATTGCTCATGCCGATAATTTTACGCCTGGCATTCGTCAGTTGGCTGGCGAATCTACTTTATCCAGCGATGACCTGGTATTACGCAAAACGAAAGATTCTTTCGACCGAAGTAAAATGCCAATTGCCGGTGCCAACGCACCGGTTACAGTGCCTCAAATGTGGCAACAAGAAATGCAAAACGGTATTCAAATCTTAGGTGCCCAAAGCAGTGAAACACCGACCACTTCTTTATTGTTAAAAATTCCAGCAGGGCATTATTTCGAAACGAAAGACAAAGCGGGAACCGCTGCTCTGGTTGCTGCGATGCTAAACGAATCAACAACCATGCGTAGTGCCGAAGAAATGAGCAAAGCGTTGCAATTACTTGGCAGCAGTGTTTCGATAAGTTCCAGCAACCAATCCATCAATGTTAACGTGAACGCGCTGACAAAGAATATTGATGCGAGCATGGAATTGGTGAAAGAAAAGCTGTTTAATCCAGCATTCTTAGCAGAAGATTTTGTTAGAAATCAAAAAAATACCATTCAAGGTATCGCCAACAATAAAAAAGACGCAGGCTATCTTGCTCGTACTGCCTATCGCAAACTAATGAATGGTGACAATGTGGCTGCGACACCAGCCGAAGGGACCGAAACAACCGTCGCCGCTATTACACTTGAGGATATCAAAGCCTTTTACGCCACTTATGTGAAACCTGAAGGCAGCCAGTTGATTGTGGTTTCTGATCGAACTGAAAAGCAATTACAACCAACCTTAGCGACGCTTAGTCAGTGGAAAGGTGCTGGACCAAAATTGAGTCTGGATGTGGTTGATTCAACCGCTAAAAAAGGGGTAATTTATTTAGTTAATAAAGATCAAGCGGCGCAATCAGTGATTCGTATTGGTAAACGTGGGATCAAGCAAGATATTACCGGAGAATTTTATCGGGCTTATTTGATGAATTTCCCATTAGGCGGAGCCTTCAATAGCCGTATTAATCTCAACCTACGTGAAGACAAAGGCTATACCTACGGGGCACGAGCGGGCTTTTGGGGTAATAAATTATCCGGTGGTTATACCGCATCAGCAGAAGTCAGAGCCGATGCGACCGATAAATCCATTGTTGAATTTGTTAATGAAATCAAGAATTACCGAGAAAATGGCATTACCGAAGAGGAATTATCCTTTATGCGCAATGCGATTAATCAACGAGATGCATTAAAATATGAAACACCTCGAGCTAAATTAGGCTTTTTAGCACAAATCTTAGAACATAATTTAACGCCTAAATTTGTCGCAGATCGCGCTGAAATCGTTGAAAAAATAACCAAAAAAGAAATTAATGCTTTAGCTAAAAAACACCTTAATATTGATGAAATGTTAATGGTTGTGGTTGGGGATGCTAAGATCTTAAAGCCTCAACTCGAAGCTCTGGGTTATGAAGTGGTCGATTATTCGATCTAGAGAACCGTTTGACTACACCCTTTTACTAGTTCCCATGCACCTGCGTGGGAACTGGTATAAATACCACCGATAGAATCTGTAAATATTCTGCAAAAGCTAAACTTCCCCTTTTTGTTGCCGATAAAGATATACCAAGTTGCAAATTGTCCAAAATCACTCCATTTTGATATTGGCCAGTTTTATTGCACAGGAGACAGCAATGCAGGTAAATAGTGCTCTACAAACGGGATTGCAAGGCTTTCAAGAGGCTCAATCTCGGATTAATCAAGCGGCTCAAGATATTTCGTCACAAACGGTCACTGATTCGACCCAAGACAGTATCGATACCAATGATTTGACTACTTCATTGGTCGAGCTAAAAGTCGCCGAACATGATGCCAAAGCCAATATTAAAGTGATACAAACGGCATCGGATGTTTTAGGTTCACTTTTAGATATTAGTGTTTAACCGTTATCTTTTAATGGTTATTTGATAAAGGATTTTTGATAACGAATTATTATGTTAATTGCTTCAGCGCCAATTGTTATACCAGTTAACACTGCCAACCTACCGACTGAGTCGGTGGCGGCAGAGGCGGTCCAACGCCCCAGAATACCACAAGCTCCTTCCGCAGCGGAAAACTCTTCGACTAAAAACTCTACGGAATTTACCGATCAACCTAAAGGTTCTTTCGAAAACAATCTGCAAACAGAGCAAGATAAAAGTGTCGCAGAAAAGCAACAATCTCAACAGCAAGAAGCACAGCAAGACAATGACACCCAGCGAAATAAGGAATCATCAGAAAACCGTAGCAAAGATGAACTCGCCGCAGAAGAATTGCAACAAGTTCAAAGCTTGCGTAATCGAGATCGAGAAGTCAGAGCTCATGAACAAGCTCACGCGGCGGTCGGCGGTAGTTTGGCTGGAGCGCCTAATTTAAACTTTACCACTGGTCCTGATGGCAAGCGATACGCCATTTCTGGCGACGTTTCTATCGATATATCCAAGGTTTCTGACAATCCTTCTGCAACTATTCGTAAGTTAGAGCAAGTGCAGCGAGCTGCTCTCGCGCCAGCAAATCCATCGTCACAAGATTTGAGAGTTGCCGCTAAAGCTTCGGCTGGCGCTAATCAAGCGCGCGGTGAGCTTAATATTGAGCAACTGGAGAAAACTCAACAAGCTCGAAAAACAGTTAAATCTGACACCGAGGGTAAAACCAATGTAGAAAAATCGGAGTCATTATCATTCACTACAGAATCAGGCGAAATTGCGTTAGAAGAGCGGGAGCCTGTCGACACTCAATCTTTATCTAGTTCCGGTTCACAGCAAACGGAGCAATTGCTCAATCCAGTGGTTGCAAGAAGACAAGCGGCTCAGCTTAACCAAAAAATTGTTGGTTCTGGAGCTTTGGATTTTGCTGATCAAGATAGTCGTCTGAGTTTGATCGCATGATAATTCCAAAATAAGCGATTTCAAAGCAAGCAATTTCAAAATAAATAACTCGAAAATAAATTATCGTTAAAAAGATTCCCTATTTAGCTCTTATTCCGTAGAATTCAAACTCAATTCTTTTGACTGATAAATCAAGCTATGCCAGATAATCGTACTCGTCCTTTCTTAAAATGGGCAGGAGGCAAATATAAGCTTTTGGATAGGCTGTCGCCCCATTTAACAGGCCAAAGACTGATTGAACCTTTTGTAGGAGCTGGCTCGATTTTTCTAAATTTGCCCTTTGAAAAATATTTGCTCGGTGATATTAACCCGGATCTGATCAATCTTTATGAATGTCTTAAGAACGAGAGCGATAGCCTTGTTATGTCGATCCGTGAGTTTTTTCTCCCAGAAAATAATGATAGAGAGCGGTATTTGGAATTCAGGGCTGAGTTTAATGGTGGCGCAGAGGGGGAAAGGAGGGCTGCTCTGTTTGTTTTTCTTAACCGTCACTGTTTTAATGGCCTATGCCGATACAATAAATCCGGTGGTTTTAACGTGCCTTTTGGAAAATATGCTAAGCCTTACTTTCCAGAAAAAGAACTACAACATTTTGTTAAAAAAGCAAAATACGCACGTTTCGTTTGTGGTGACTTTGTCAGTTTGATGAACCAGGCTAGAAAAGGCGATGTGGTTTATTGTGATCCGCCTTACGTTCCATTATCTGGAACCGCTTTTTTTACTAACTATGCCGGAGGGGGGTTTTCCCATGAACAACAAGTTGAACTTGCCAACCGCGCCAAACATCTTGCAAATAGAGGAGTCAAAGTGGTTATTTCCAATCATGATACTGAGTTAACCCGAGAAATTTATAATGGAGCAACAATCGAGTCTTTTTCTGTTCGACGGAATATTAGTCGAGATGGTGCCAATAGAGGAAACGCTAAAGAATTATTGGCGATTTATGAATAAAATACCGAGACCTTTAATGACACTAGTTTGGTGAAGTATGAAAGATAAACAGGCTCCTAGTAATAATACTGTGCCGTCAGTTGAATATGATCATCCTGCCTAAACAGATACAAAGGATCCACTGGTTTATCCGAGTCGAAAAAACGGGCATCTAAAGATACTTTAATATTGTCACCAAATCGACGACTGGCTTCAATTAAAACGCTGGTCGATTTAAAATCCAGATCATAACTCAGGCCAAAAAGAATTTCAGTTGATTGCACATCATTCAACGCTAAACGATTACCAAAAAACAAATCATTTTGAAAAGTGGAAGAACTATCTTCACCACGTTCATCCCAGGCATATTCGATCAACCAGCCCAAGTCCGCATTAGATTCAAAAATGCCATATTGGCTATATTCCAAACCGCCTTGTAACGCCCAATAGTCTTGCTGATTATTGTCATTATGAATGGCTTCTAATTTCCAGAGAGAGGATTCCAAGTTAGCTTGTAATTCGATACCAAGTTGACTAATTTGTTTGTAAAAAGGAACCAGTTCGAATCCCGAAGGAATTAATCTTGGTAGTAAGTCTGGCGTTCTGTCGGTTCCTTCAAACCAGGAAAGGCCAATATCTAAATCATCAATACTATGAGTCCAGCGAACCGCCCAATCAATATGCTGTTCCTTGTCATTTGATTCAAATAAAGCATTATCGGTATTTACAAAGGGGATCCCTGGCCTGCCTTCTGCTCCTGCAAAAGTCCTTTCTCTAAAATAAGGCAGAATGTAAAAATCCATAATGCCCCAGCCTTTGACCACTGAAAGGTTAATCATCGGCTGGCCTAATTTATCTTCGTTATCTACATCTTCGACTGAATCGCTTTGATTGATAATGTCCACTAAATGTTGAAATTCGGTGACTCCCCAAAAGTCTCGGCGAACACCAATGCGAGTTTCCCAATCATCACCCACATGAATCCAGCTGAGTTCTCGAATGTCGACATGAGTTCTTTCGTCGTCATATTGATCAACTCGGGCGGAAGGAACAAATTCAAACGAATCATTGCCATCATTCCAACTCCAGAAAAATTCCGGCGCGGCAGCTAAGGATATCTGGTTGTCGTGTTGAGAAGGGAAAAGTGGAGTTTCATAAAAAAAACGACCTTGAACTTCGATATTTCCGCGAACTTCAAACTCATTGGCCTCTGCGGAAAAAAAATGCCCCACAAGGAGGCAAACCATCGTAGAATGGAAACTGTGTTTAAATCGCATTACCTGGCTCTTTTTAGTGCGTTTTTATTAAAATCTTTTTCGTCGAGACCAGTTTGCATTTTGAAATTGGTGTAGTTCAATAGAGTGCTTTTCCCCGATTGGTGGTTAACCATTTTAAATTTTTGAGAACGCCAATATTTATCGAGATACTGATGGAAGTCAGTAAATTTTAAAGTTTTTAAAAGGCTATCTTTACGATCATAGAAATCTATTTTTCTAATTCGGTATTCAGATTGATCAATCCAGACAATCCGACGTTTATAACCAGAGTATTTATCCAGTGGGAATTGAGTAATTACCCAGCATTTTTCGTCATCGATAGTTTCGTCTTTCATATAAAGGTAATTATATTTATCAACTTCGAAAGAGGTCAAATCTTCAAATGAAAATTCGCTGCCCATAAAGGAACCGGACTTATTGCGAGACGAAATTCTTTTTACCCGTTTTAGAGCTGGTAAATATAGCCATTGATCATCATTGCCTTTTGGATGAGAAAAACTTAAAAAAGCAGTGCCTTTAACATCTCTTGGCGAATCAAAAATGGTCAGGCTTTTGTCGCCATCATTTTGTTGCTCGATACTTTTAAGGCGCATTTTTCGGCTGGATGTTTCACCGTGTTGGTTTTTCAGGATCATTTCTAATTCTGCTGACGAATCGGTCCAACCTAAATCTTTGGCTTTGGATTCTTTAGATATTTGTAACCCTTTGTCTTCAGCTTCTCCTGCAAATAGTGCAGAGGAGAAAATGAACCCTACAGCCAGTAGCGTGAAATTTTTCTTTAACAAATTCATTTTACTCTCCAGTTTTAATGTTTTTCGGCAACTGATTTAGTCGTTGCTAATTCAACTTTCTGTTGATCTTTAATTTTATCTTTTTTGCTTTTTAAAAGCATTAATAAAGGGGGTAAGAATAAAAAGTCGACAATGAGTGCAATTAAGATGGTGATGGCTGTTAGAAGGCCCATATCGGCATTTACTTTAAAGCTCGAAGTTGCCATAACTGAGAAGCCTGCGACCAGTACCATGGTGGTTACCCAAAGCGCCTTACCAACACTGGCAAAACTGTATCGGACTGCATCCTCAGAGCTTAAGTTTTTCTCTCTTCTGGCTCTGATATATTTACTTAAAAAGTGTACGGTATCATCAACAATAATACCCAGAGTTACGCCCATAACAACCGATAACCCCAGCCCAACTTCGCCAACGAACATTCCCCAAATGCCAAACGCTATAGCGGCAGGCATCAGGTTAGGTAATAAACTAATTATTCCGAATTTAATGGAGCGCAACGCAAATCCTAATAGAATCGATATTAATATCAGTGCGAATGATGAGCCTTTTAGCATGCTGACGATATTGGTTGAACCTATGTGGGAAAACATTAGCGAAGGGCTTGCCAGTACTAATTCGTAATTGGAGTCCTGAGCACTAAAATGTTCCATTATTCGTTTTTCTATTGCCAAGGTTTGGTTTGAAGACAAGTTTTTAAAGGTTGTGATCACTCGAGTCGATGATTTGTCGACATTCAGTTGATTATTAACGTCTAATCCTTGTGGCAATGATAATTCATAAAGCAATAAATATTGCGCGGTCAGTTCCTGTTCATCGGGCAATTTGTACCAACTGGGATCATCGGCGTGCATATTTCTGTTAAGACGTTTTAAAGTGTCGGTAATGGTATTTACATTATCAGTTTCTTCCTGTGTTCGTAGCCAGGTTGCAAAATCGTCAACAAACTTGATAAATTTGGGGTCGTTTATACCGCTAGATACTTTGGAGTCAAATGAAAGCTCAATCGTTGTCATACCGGATAAATGGTCTTTCATATAATCAGTCGCCTGTCTAAAAGGTACCCGTTTATCAAAGTATTTAACAAAATCATCGTTAAGTTCATTTTGAGGAATAAAAGCAGATAAAGTAATAATAACAAGGGTTGAAACCGGCAGTAACCATTTTCTATTACTTATAACAAAATCAGCTAATTTCTCCATCATATCTTTTTTATGTTCTTTTACCTGTTTGACTCGAACTGGTAAAATCATAATGATTGCCGGAAAAATCGTAATTGAAAATACAAAGGCTAAAGTCACTCCCATTGCCACAATATTGCCTAAGTCGCCAAAAGGTGGCGCATCGGAAAAATTCATTGTGAGGAAACCAATGGCCGTTGTTAGGCTCGTCAAAAATATTGGTTGAAGGTTGACTCGCATGCTGTCGATTAAAGACGAACGTTTGTCCATTCCATGGCGCATGTTGTAGTAAAAAGTTGAAAGTAAATGCACGCAATCGGCAACGGCCAGAGTCAAGATCATAACTGGTGCGCCAGCTGATGGACCAGTCATATAGCCATCTAACCAGCCCCAAATTCCCAAAGTAGCCATAATGCTGGTAGCGATAACAACAAGGGTAGCAATCGTACCGGTAATCGAACGCAACAACACGAGTACTGTTAAAATGACAACTATAAACATGAGTGGCACGAGACGACCAGCATCTGCTTTAGATGCTTCTGGAAAACTGGTATTCATCATTATCATTCCCGATAACATGAAATTTATATTAGGGTATTTCGCTTGAAACCTATCTCTTAACTTTCTTGCAGACTCAGCAACAAGCGGGATTTCTTTAGTTTTATCGATACCAGGAGTTCTGATCGTGATATTAACAACAGCCGAATCACCATTAAGCGCAATAAGTTTCTTTCTAAGTAATTGTTCAGAAAGTGCGACACGCTTAGTACGAGCAATCATTTCATCATCAAGCATTTCAGCTTCTAAAATAAGATCCTCGATAATAAGGTCATCTTCTACAGCATAACTGTATTGGTAATTAGAAATTGAATCAACACGGGAGTTATATGTGACTTCTATCCATGCATCATTTGTTAATTCCCAAATGGCTGTGAGTGTTTCTTTAGTGAATACATTACCATCTTTTGGAGCCACGATAACGGCAACGTTGTCGCTTTTACTATAAATTTTTTGTAGATCAAGAAAATCATTTAATTGCTTATTATCTTTATCGAAAAATGTTTTGTAATCACTCTTAAAGGGGATTTTCCATTCCCCTGTTTTTAGATCTAATGCCCCATGAAATGCAAACAGAATCATAGCCATAAAACTGGCTAAAACCAGCCATTTGAAATCAATTATTTTATTGGAGAAATTATTCATATCCATTTTTCTCTACCATTATTAAATTAGTCTTAACAAACATTGTTAAGTTGAAGACTAAACAAAAATAAAAGGTGTCCCCCTTTTTTCCAGAGTTCTTATTTCAGGTTTAAATATTTCATTGGCAATGTTTTTTATTGATGCGCTGTAATCCCAATTATTTGATAACGGTTTCCAACCAAAGCCATCTAAAAGTAATCGTGAATTGGTAAACGATTCTCTTTCCAGCATCATAGGACCTAGTTTTACCGAGTTGCCTTTACTCATAATCAGCGCCATTGCACCCCATGAAGCAGACCAC
Source organism: Kangiellaceae bacterium (assembly GCA_030590405.1). Taxonomy (GTDB): domain Bacteria; phylum Pseudomonadota; class Gammaproteobacteria; order Enterobacterales; family Kangiellaceae. Next base: position 1,516 of record JAUUYO010000111.1, on the reverse strand, counting down.
ATGGCGAAAGTCACCTGTTCAATGGACATACCTTCGGGCAGTACCAGATCGCCCGATCCGATGGCTTTTTCTATTTGTCGGTTCATCAACCCCATTAGTTGCGACTCATGATGACGATGTGTTTCGTTTCTTGCTTCTGAACAGCTGGCCGCTACGCTGGGTGAATGAGCCGCAAGTACCGCAAATAGCTGAGAAGGGTATAATTTTGCCCAGATAACATATGAAACCATTACCGCAAGCGTTCTTTCTCGACTATTGCCCTTAAATTTTAACGCTCTACAAAACATCTTTTGCATATCTTCAATGCTGGTATTGCAGATAGCCATGAGTAAGTCTTCTTTGCTGACAAAATGCTTATAAATAGTGCCTTTAGAGTAGCGAGATTCTGCAACTAATTTGTCGATAGTGAGAGTCGTCAAACAGTCTTTTTCAACCAAAGCTCTGCCGAGAGTGATTAACTCAAGTTCTCTTTGTTGAAACTCTGATTCACTGATACTGCGTGGACTCATTTAGAAAAGATCCCCAAAAAGCAATAAATGACGAACCGTCATGTGACGAATCGTCATTATAAGAGATGATTCTCAAAGATCAAGTGTTTTATTTGAATCTATTGAAGCATTTGTCACAATTTTACGCATGGAAATGACGAGTTTTGACGATAAGCTGAAGAGCTACCTTTTTTATTGGTCTAATAACAGCTAGAATGCATGCGAATAAATGACTCAGGACTCAGGATAAACAAATGCTTTACAACAATATCGTCGAAACCATCGGCAAAACGCCATTAGTCAAATTAAATACAGTAAGTAAAAACTTAGCTTGCAACGTTTACGCAAAATGCGAATTTATGAATCCTGGTGGCTCAACTAAAGATCGCATTGCTAGGCAAATGATTCTGGATGCCGAAAAATCGGGCCGAATTAAGCGAGGCGATACCTTAATCGAAGCAACCAGTGGCAATACTGGTATTGGTATGGCGTTAGCCGGAGCATCATTAGGTTATAAAATTGTTATCACTATGCCTGAAAAAATGAGCAAAGAAAAACAGGTTGTTTTAGAAGCGCTGGGAGCAGAAATCATTCGCACTCCGACTGAAGCTGCGTGGGATGATCCCGAGTCGCATATTGAAATCGCAAAAAAGCTGCAAAAAGAACTGCCCAATGCGCATATTTTAGATCAATACGCTAATCCATCAAATCCAGACGCTCATTATTTGGGCACTGGACAAGAGATCCTGGATGATCTGGATAATAACGTTGATATGGTGGTTATCGGTGTTGGAACTGGCGGAACATTAACAGGGATCGCTAAAAAAATTAAAGAAAAATGTCCCAATGCGATTATTGTTGGCGCGGATCCGGAAGGATCGCTGTTAGCAGGCCCAGAAGAAATTAAGCCTTACCATGTGGAAGGCATTGGTTATGATTTTATTCCCGATGTGCTTGACCGCGATATGGTCGATACCTGGGTAAAAACCAATGATAGCGAGTCATTTAAATATGCTCGCCAATTAATG
>JAUUYO010000031.1 GCA_030590405.1 Kangiellaceae bacterium | reverse complement strand
TAAGGCAGAATATTCATAAGCCTTAGCTGTTGTTTCACCCTTTGAGTGTTGGTCTGTTTGCTTGCAAACAATTATACAGCTAAGGCTTTCTCGTTTTTAAACTCTTCTATAATGAGATTTGGGAAGGAGTTAAATTTCTGTCAGCACCGATAACCAAAACTGCCTGCCAGGTTCGTTGACTGAAACGGCTTGCGGATTAAACGGGTCCATATTAGCTCGGCTAACGTGGTAGGCATAGGTTTCATCAAATAAATTATTGATCCCGACACTGACTTGCCAATCGTTGCTAAATTCATAACGTAGCTTAAAATCAACCGAGACCCATCCGTCGGATTCGCCCGCATCCAGAGCACTACCGGTCATCATATTGTCATCAACATCATTTTGTGAAAGAGCCCATTTGACATCAAACCAATAACCTAACTGATCACCCTGATGACTCAATTGAATAAGTCCTTCGATGGGAGGAATTTGATAAAGTGCTTGTCCTGTCTGTTTATTTTCGCCTTTGACATAGGCAAGATTGGTATAAAAATTCCATTGTTTTGTTATCGAAGTATTTAATGCCCATTCAAACCCTTGCAGCGTCGCATCAACATTTCGATAAATAGTTGCCATATCCATTGCTAAAATACCGGACTGACCACGAGCACGATCTCTCAGGATAAAATCATCGACCTGGTCATGATAAATATTCAATTCATGCCAGCCATTTTCAAAATGCCATTTGCCGCCGAGTTCTAATTGATTATGACGTTCTGGCTGTATGTCAGGATTCCCTATCCAACGCATCATAGTCGTCATGTTATTCGCCGCCACATATCTCTCCGTCGCATCGGCAGTACGCACGGTACTACTGATCCCGGCCCAATAGAGTGCATTATCGATATTTTGATAATAGCGAGAGAACAGGCTGATATTGTTTTCATCAGATTCTGTTGGAGTTTTCTCATAATAGCTCTGATAGAGTGGCAGGCTATCCATGATGTCGGTCTGTTTGAAATTGGCATTGACATGGTCATAACGAACGCCCGATTTAATCCTGGCAGACTCATCAAACCGATATTCCGCTTCGACAGCGATCCCTTTTATATCCAACTCATTGTCTGGCCATACACGAGATTGCAGCATTTGAGGTATTCCCATCATGCCCATTAATCTTTCAGCGTGACGGTCCACATTTTGCCAATCTGCGCTGATTTGCCAAATGGTCTTCTCATTTTGCCAACTCCTTAACCATTTGGCTCCGGTGGTTTTTGAATGTGCATCAGTTAGCATTCGCATTGGTGCGGTTTGCTCTCTGAGGCTAAAATTATCCATCACATGATGAGCTTTATTCCAGTAGATTTGATATTCGCTGAAATTATTGGAGGATTGGTCGCCGTCTAAAAAAAGTAATTGAGCTGCATCCATATCGGTTGTTGGCCCATCCATCATGGTGCCTGCAAAAAGTGCGTCTTTTCCTCGGTTGGCCATATAGGTAAAGCGTAGTTCGGTATTTTGCTCTGGTGTATAACCGGCGATCAGAGTATTTGATGTCGTTTCAAAGGCGGTGCGAGTGGTATTGCCATCACCGTCTTGATAGCTATCCTGATTGTGATGTTGACTGATTAATCGCAGATAACCAACATCACTGCCTGCGGCGATATCTGCCCCTATTTTATGATAATCTGGTGAATAGGCCGCCATTATTTTTCCGGTTACCTGATCGTCACCCAAATCAGGCCGATAACGCTTGAAATTTAATGTACCTGCTGGGCCGCCAGCGCCAAAAACCAATGTTTCCACACCTTTAATAATCTGCAGTTCATCCCAGCCAAAGGGTTCGGTATAAGAGCCGGGTGAATCCATTCGATTAGGGCCTGCACCGTGAAGGAAGGCACCTTGTTGTAATAGGTTAATGCGGGTTTGGCTTTGGCCTCTTAAAACGGGATCGATGGCATGCCCGCCAGCACGAATCGCCGAAAAGCCTGGAAAACGAGTGAGTAAATCACCAGCATCGACAATTGCCTGATTATCGTATTCATCGAGTTGATCGGTAGAACCCTGCATACTTTGCTGGATGGGTGAACCAGTAATCATCAATGTAGGATGATTATTGCTGTCATCATTGGCTAATACTGAATGGCAAGCTAAGGATAATAAAGTGGGGAGTAAAGCTTTTTTTATTTTCATTTTTTTGTCTCTCGCAGTTATAAACTCCATATAGTCTAATCATTTGCTGACTTAGATCCCATGTGACCAATTGTCGCAGTGCTATACTCTTGGTGACGAGGTAGAATAATCACAAGTGACAAGTTTTTAAGTCAATAGAGAATTTATTTATGTTAGACAGTTATTTATGCTAGATAAACTTGACCAATCAGCCAATGGCTCTAATTTGGAAAATATCAGCATCCTGAATCGGGTTCGGCTTATTGCGATCAATGGCCAGCTTGCTCTCATCGTGTTTGCGGTTGGGTATTTGGATATCAAATTACCACTAGAATGGTTAGTGGGCTTGCTTGGTTTAGAGATCATATTTGAAATCTATTGCTACCGGATCGTTGCTCAGGAGCGGCGAGTCAGTTCTGCTGAGTTATTTACCCATATCGCAATCGATTCATTGCTCCTGGCGGCCTTGGTGTATTTTTCGGGCGGCGCTAATAATCCCTTTATTTATCTATTATTGCTATTCGTTGCACTTGGTTCATTTATGTTAGCGCCACGTTACCTGTTGGCGATAACCGCACTTCAATTAATACTTTATTCTTTGCTCAATGTTTATCAGAGTCCCTTGGAATTAGGTGAGTCCAGCCCATTGGCCTCTTTTCACTTACATCTTGCGGGTATGTGGGTTAATTTTATTTTGACCGTCATTTTGATCGCTATTTTCGGCCTGTTGACTCGTTACGCAATGCTAAAGCAAGAAAAAAAAATGCAATCTTTGCGCGAGAAACATTTGCAAGACGAGCAGATCTTAGGGCTTGGTATTATGTCTGCGAGTGCCGCCCATGAATTAGGGACTCCTTTATCCACGATGGCAATTATTGTTGATGATCTTCAGCATTTGGAACTATCAGAAGATGTGCAAAAAGACATGCAGTTGCTGGTTACCCAGATCACTAACTGCAAGAATATTATCGGTGCGCTCAGCGATAAAAGCCAACATGCTCAACAACAGTTAATTAATCAGGAAGATGTTGATAAAAATCATCTAACACTAAACTTCAAAGAGCAATTGTATTCAATTATTGACAATTGGTTAGTTTATCGACCACAGATAAAATTAAAACAACAATGGCAGGACAGTTTTTCATCGTTGGAGCAAAGCATTTCTATCAGCGTCGAACAAGCGATCACCAATTTACTTGATAACGCGGCGGACGCAAGTTTAGCGAACGATAACAATAACCTTCAGCTTTTAGTTCATTGTGAAGATCATAAAGTGATCATTGAAATCATAGACTTTGGAAGTGGAATTTCACCGGATATAAAACGGTCGCTGGGTAATCGTATTCTGCCGACCAAAAAACAAGATGGTTTAGGTTGGGGAATGTTTTTATCTAATGTTAGCATTGAGCGGGCTGGTGGCAACATTCAGCTACTCGAAAGTGAAACTGGTGGAACAATGACTCGAATTGTGTTTCCGGAGGTCAAAAAAATATGAATGTCGACAGTATTGATAATGATCCCGTTAACATTCAGCCCAGTGTTAATATCGTTATTATTGATGATAACCAGACCTATCGGGAAGTGTTGGCGCGTAGTTTGTCCCGGCTAAATTGTAAAGTACAACATTTTTCAGAGCCAGAAAATGCTATGCAAGTGATAAAAAGCACCTCAAAGTTGACAATTTTACTTGATCTAAAACTTGAGTCAGATTCTGGTTTGCGATGGATCGAAAAAATTCGAAGAATTAATACCCAATGCCGAATTATTCTTCTGACCGGTTATGCCAGTATTTCAACAGCGGTTGAGGCAATAAAATTAGGTGCTGATGATTATTTAGCCAAACCCATTACTGCTCGAGAAATACTCGAACATATCCAAAATAAAAGTGAAGGCGCGCAAACGCCAATTAATGAATACCCGATGTCGGTTGAAAGATTAGAATGGGAACATATCCAAAAAGTATTGCAGAATAATGATGGAAATATCTCGGCATCTGCCCGCGCTTTGGGGATGCACCGTAGGACATTACAAAGAAAATTAGCAAAAAAACCAGCCAGAAACTAACAGGTTTTTTTGATTTATAGTTTGCGATAAACTAACGAGGTAACAGGTATGATAAGAAACAATATGACAGTCAAAGCCGTTTATTTAAGTATCCTTTTCAGCTTTTATTTTCCAGCCTTACTGGCAGATGAAATGGATAATGGAGGTAAACAACTTTTTACCACTTATTGTGCTGCCTGTCATGGCATGGCCGGTGGAATGGATATGAGTAAACGTCTGGCACCGCCAATAATAGCAGTGAAAATGCATTACATCGATACTTATCCAGATAAACAATCTTTTGTAAAAGTTATCGCTGATTGGGTGGAAAAACCGGATGAAAGCAAAACCATGATGCGCGGCGCAATTCGTCGGTTTAAGCTGATGCCTGCCATGTCGATTGCCAGAGGAGATATTGAATTAATTGCCAACTACATTTTTAGTGGTCAGTTAGAAAAACCAGCGGGTTTTGATCAGCACTTTCAAGAGCGGCACGGCAAAAAGAAAAACTAACTCAAAAAGTCTTCTAGAAACCAGGCTGAAAATTCGTGTCGGCCATCAAGTTTTGACTTTGCATATATTGTTGAAGCCTGTTGCCGAACGGTTTTTTCTTTAGTTTCTCGTACTACTGCTATTTCCTTAAAGCTCAATCCTTTTAACAATAATAAACCAACCTGCTGTTCACCTTTGGTCAATTGCCACTCATCAAATTGTTGATGAATGACCTGGCTATATTGTTTTCGAGCTAATTTCATTTTTTCGGTGATGTTTTCAATATGCCGATTTGATTCCGATAGAGTTTCGGCCAGGTGGGTTAGCTGTTTACTCCGTTGGCGGATTTCATAAATCAAATATACAACGCCAGTTGCAGAAAGTAACACAATAACTGATTCTTCCAGTATGTGCCAAAGTGGAACACCCAGCTCGATATGCATGGCAAAGATTAGACGACTCAAGAGCAAGAAATATTTAGCCGAAGTCAGAAAGCAGGGACATTATAAATCAAAAACCTTTGCAACCAAAATACAGGCGCATGTTTGGGCGGTTGAAACCGAACAATATCTATCCCCCGATAAGTTTATACAGGGTAAACCTTAGCTGAAACTTTGGAACGTTACGGGGATGAAGTCACACCGTTTAAAAAGGGCTTTGCGTGTGAGCACAACCGTTTAAACAGCTATATTCGTGAACCTTTTTCTCAACTGTTGATTATGGACGTTCAGTCCTTTCATTTTGAACACTGGATTGAAAGACGTAAAGGCGAAGTTAAAAACGCCAGTATTAACCGTGACCTTGGGTTATTAAGTGCTGTTTTTGAAGCGGCTAAAGGTTGGCCACAAAGACCCAAGGTCTCTAATGATTTATTACAACCCCACAGCTGAAGAGATTGCACAAAGGTTAGGATAAAACGGAGGGGGGCGAAAGCCCCTTTTCTTTAATTCGCTTTTTCGACGCTGCTTCGGTCTTCTGGGAATACATTGGCTAGGTCATTCGTGATATATAACCCTGTTAGATTATTGTCTTCAATAGCCTTTTTGATCGGTTCTTGACAAAACAGCCGATAGTATGTGTCATAGTCAGTTCGAAATATAGGGTATTCTTTAACATCTTCTTCAATGAATCCAAGACTTGTGATTTCTTCCCATTCATTCATTTGAGTGACGTGATTATCAACTTTAGCTACCAATAAAGGGATAAAAAAATATCCAGAACCAAGCGCATAATTAACAGGTAAAAAATCTCCACAATCTTTGATAATTGGAAACAAAACACTATACGCCTGCTTGCTTAGAAACATTCTTCCTGACCTGACCGATAGGTCAGGTATTGGAAGTTCAGCATCTGCTTTTTTTAATGGTATAAACGAAAGCTCCAAAGGTTCTTTGATAATGTTTTTAAAATTGAAAGGCAGGCAATACATATCAATACGATTCCTAACAACGCCACTTCCAAATATCTTTTGTAGTTGTGGTATATCAAAGCCAAATTCGCGATAAGAATCATTATCCGTTATCAAATTGTATATCATATTACCTTCCCGTTTTAGGCATAACATTAGGTGGTACAGTTCCACTTTGAAGCATATTACGTATCATTCTTAACTTTTCAATCAACTGTGAAGTCGAAAATATATTCTCAGGTTTTAAGTGAACAGACAACCAGTCATAGTAACGTTTATGATGGATTCTCTTATGTGGTACGCCATTGCGCAGGTAGTTGGGCATATGTTTTCTGTCATCCCAATCCCTAGGGAGCCAACAGCCATTATGCGGGTCATCCACTCTAACTTGCAGCCACGCCATAAGAGCGCGAATCTGGATGGATCGTTGGTGTCCTCCAGAAACAATAGCATGACAATCACAGCAACTTGAGGGGCGGGGATCGCCAGCACGCCTCATATATCCCTCTAAACGTTTTGAGCGGTGCCTCTCATCTCGAAGCTCTTCGTCTGACATATTAGCGGCTTTAAGTCTGTATCTATCTAGATAGTCGCAAGTTTTACCTCGCATTTTCAACGCTGCAAAATCGGCGGTTGTCGGCTTTTCAATTTTAGCAAACTCTCTCAGCAATTTTTCAACATGCGCATGTTCTGGTCTAATGTGTGGGTACATATCCGTGTAACTCCTTGAGGTTGTTGGATAGTCATTGTTGGCATTGTACCGTACTCGATTCACCAAATAGAAGAGACCCAGCTCACAGATTAGGGTTATTTGATGCTTTATCATGGCTTGAGATTTGTATGCAGCAAACGAATTTTCTAGCGTTTTCAGAATAAAATCGCTAGGTTGATTGTCCCACACTTAAAAGGCGGTCTGTTTTACACATTGCAAGCCGTCTTTTGGGTGTGTTTTTAAAATGGAAAAGCCGCTCCAAAATCGGAGCGGCTCATCACGGCTTACAGTCATCGGCGTCCCCGCCTGCTCTGCCCCTAAAAAATTAACACAGTGTGTCCGTTTTGTTCAATTAAAATTTATTGATGGTGATCCCAGTCGCATTAGCTTTGATAATGATCATTTTATTTACAACGTTTGGCACACTCAGTAAAGCAACTTTGGTGCTAGCGAATATCCCTTTTGCGGTGATGGGCGGCGTGATTGCGCTTTTTATCAGCGGTGAATATTTGTCGGTACCTGCGTCGGTTGGCTTTATCGCTTTACTTGGGATCGCAGTGCTAAATGGGGTAGTGATGGTGAGTTATTTTGAACAAACCAAATTAAGCGCCGAAAATCTTTATTGCAGAATCGTGGATGGTTCGGTCAGGCGACTACGACCAGTGTTAATGACTGCCACTACCGCAATGTTCGGGTTGTTGCCTTTAGTGTTTGCAACCGGTCCCGGTGCAGAAATACAAAAACCACTCGCGATTGTGGTGATTGGTGGGCTATTAACCTCAACAATAACCACCCTGTATCTACTGCCTTTGTTCTACCGTTCTTTGGAGGAGCGCCATGCAAACACATAACCAATTATTGGTACTGATTGTGCCATTAGAAATAAAGGATGAAGTGGTTGATCGCTTAATGGGATTAGATTTTATTTCAGGTTTTAGTCTCAATATGATCGATGGTTATAGCCGTATTCATAGCCAATATGATATTGGTGAGCAAGTGGAAGGCTATCGAAAGCTGTACCGATTTGAGGTGTTACACAAAGTTGAGGAAGAAGAGAAAATATTAAATGCTTTAAAAACCAGCTGTAGTAAAGCCCAGGTGAGATATTGGATTATCCCGATTAACTCACAGGGGCATTTTTAGTTCTTATTTTTATTAAAAATATCTCTAATTTCTCGACGAATAATGTAATTATTAGCTTGCAAAATTGATGGCACATCACGACTTTGCCTGATTAATGCAACGATAATAATTTTGTTATCGTCCATGGGTAGATAAACCATGTAGTGCTCTCTAACCGTGTAAATGCCTAAGTTTGTTGTGCCGGTTAGTTGCTCTGTTTGAGCTAATGATAAATTATTTTTAGCGATCCGCTCCGCAGCCTCATGCAAATCAATAAAATATTGTTTAGTTAATGATGGTCCCCAACGGGAAGTGGACCACTGTCGCGCATGTCGAAAATCGTCTGCTGCGGTGGATGTTAGAATATAATGTTTATGCGTTTTTGCCATGAGACTAGTCTTCTGTGGCAATATCTAGAATAGATTGTTCGGAGAAACGGCCATGTTTTATATCATCAAGTCCGTTTAAAACATGAGTTACGGTTTCCTGAGACTCCATATCATGACGGATTAAATCTCTCAGGTATTCACTAGGGGTAGCGTACAGACTAGAATCCCCGGTACGGCTATCAACATAATTACGTAATTCTGAGGTTAAAGATAAATTTAAGCTGCTCGACATTTTAATATCTCCAAACTTGGAAATGAGACATTTATAATAAAGTTCATGGCAAATATTGTCAATATGCGACACTAAACCTCAAGCTTATCAAGTTGATTGTAGCCAAAAGTTGCTTTTATCCTCATTTTGTTATTTAATTAAACGGTTGATTAATTAAATGGCGAAAATTGACTCCAATTATGACCAAATCCTCCTCTAGGGGTCGTCCCTTTGACCCCGAAAAGCAGCAGCAACAAAAACTGAAGCTACTGGCGGCAGCCCAATCGCTATTGACTGAAAAATCTTATCGCGATATCACCATCCGCGAATTGGCCGAGCAATCAGGGGTTAATTCGGCCATGGTGAGCTATTACTTTAATAACAAACAGGGCTTGTTTTTAGCGCTACTGGATAAAATGTCGGCAGAGCAGATTGGCAAGATGAAGCAGATAGCTCAGGATAAACAACCGATCAAACAATTTATTTTGTCCATTTTACAAATGCTGTCTCAAAACAGTGGATTTGCCCGATTTGTGTATGACGAATTTAATGATTCCAATTCACAACTGGGCGATGCCTTTATCCAGCGATTTCCCAAACGTATGGCCGCCTTTTTACCTCATTTGATCAAAGCTCATACCGCTATTAACGATGATAAAAAAGCCAAATATGCTGCGTTCACTTTAATGTCGATGATCGTGATGCCATTTGTTGGCAAGTCGGTGCGCGAGCAGGCCTGGGGGATCAATGATGATGAAATTCGAACTATCGAATGGGCTGAGCATATCTATTCGATGTTTATGTTTGGTTGTGGTGAGAAATAATGAGCAATCAAAAAATTTAGATAAACAAGGTAAAGCTAACAATGTCTTCAATAAAAAATCCAGCAAAAAATAAATGGTCTGAACACAAACCGATGCTTAGCGGTTTTCTTAAATCCCGCAAAGCATTACCAGTGATTGCAGCCGTTGGGCTGGTGGTCCTGATAATCATTGTGAAATCACAGCCGGAGATGGTGCATAACGATTCGCAGCGTCCCAGCATTCCGGTCAGTTATATCGAAGTTCAGCGCCATCAACTTAAGCCGGAAATTATTGGATACGGCACAGTACAGCCGGATCTCAATCTACAGGCAAAAGCTGAAGTTACAGGTCGTATTACCTATATCCATCCGCAACTGAAAAAGGGCGAAATATTTGCTAAAGATACCTTGCTATTGCAAATTGACGATAAAGATTATTTGCTACAACTAAAACAATCCCAGGCTGATTTGTTAGCCAACCAGGCCAACCTGAAAGAAATGCAGCTCAATATCGAAAACAATGAGCTGGAGCTAAAATTGGCGGGCGAAAAATTAAAAGTGAGAGAAAAGGAATATGCACGGCTAAAAAAATTACGAAAGTCGGGCGCAGTCTCACAATCGAATCTGGACGCGGAAAGACAAAATCTGTTGCAACAAAAACAGGAAGTCCAACAGCTGAAAAATAAGCAAACTACTTTGCCATCGACTTTAGAAGTAATGAAAGCCCAACTGGAAATTTCCAAAGCCAAATTACAAAAAAGCCAGAGAGATCTCGAACGCACTCAGGTAAAAATTCCCTTTAATGGGCGCATCAGTCAGGTCTACACCGAGCTTGATCAATATATGCAAACTGGCGCTCAATTATTTGATGCGTCTGGCCTGGATAAAGTTATGATCAATGCACAGTTTCCAGTCAATCAATTTAGCTCATTCGCGCGCAGTTTTGCTCAGGATAAGATTAATTTTAAAGGCGAAAAAGAAATCCCCAGCATGACAAAAATTTTAGAATCACTGGGGTTATCTGCCGTGGTTGAAGAAGCCGGAGGCGATTTTAAAAGCTGGACTGCCAAGGTTGAACGCTTCAGCGATAACCTGGACCCTAAAAGTCGCACGGTTGGTGTGATAGTGACGGTAGAAGGCAGTTATAAAAATCTTGAGCCTGGCACCCGACCTCCATTGCTTGAAGGCATGTACATGAAGGTGAGCTTGCAAGGCGCGGCGATTGAAACTGTCGCCATTCCGCGATTTGCGCTTCATGAAAATCAGATCTATAGCATTACGTCCGATAATCATTTAAAAAGGATCACTTTGACCGATCTACAATATCAGGGGGATTTGGTGTTAATCAATTCTCAAGCGATTTTGGAAGCGAGCAATAAAATTATTACCTCAGATGTTTTTCCTGCAGTTAATGGCATGCAACTAACTCCGGTTTTTGATAAAGCCGCCAGCGATAAAATGGATAGCTGGTTAGGAGCCGCGCAATGATCCGTTTTTTTGCAGCTCATCCCACCGCCGGAAATTTATTGATGTTACTATTGATGGCGATTGGTATAGCCACACTACCGCAACTGAAACGAGAAACGTTTCCTGAGGTAAAAGCTTACTCAGCTGAGATACGAGTTGCTTATCCGGGAGCAACGCCTTCTGATGTTGAACAAGGAATTTGTTTAGTTCTTGAAGATGCACTCGACGGCATTAGTTTCGTCGAAGAAAAACGTTGCCAGGCCCGGCAGAATCTCGGTTTGATGACGGTAAAAATGTTTGAGCAAGGTGATTTTGCTAAATTTATGGATGATATTAACAGTGCGGTTGATGGGATCAGTGATTTTCCACAGGAAGCGGAATTAGCCATTGTGTCTGAAATTGGTCGAACTCAAAATGTGATTTCTATTGCGCTGACGGCTGATATGCCTCGTCCAGAATTAAAAATGTTAGCGGAGCAACTCAAACAGTCCTTGCTACAAAATCCTGCGATACCCCTGGTTGAAATATCAGGATTTTCCGAAAGGCAACTGTTAATCGAAGTGCCTGATTATAATTTACGCCGCTATGGTTTAAGCCTGCAAGATATCGCCACACTAATCGGTAAACAGGATATTGATCTGCCAGTGGGCTCGATAGAAACGAATTTTAGAGAAATACAATTACGATTTACTGATGAAAGAAGGCATACCAAAGATCTCGCCCAATTAATTATCACCAGCGGGCAAAGTGGCAATGAAGTGCGTTTGGGTGATATTGCAAAAATTAGTGATACCTTTGAATTTGCCGAGCAGAAGGTTTCTTTTAATGGCAAGCCCGCAGCGCTATTAAAAATCAATAAAAATACTACCGATGACAGTTTGAAAGTATTAGACGCGGTGGAGAAGGCACTCACTATCGAACGAGCAAAATTACCAGCAGGGGTTGAGCTAGAATTTACTCAAGATGCCACCAGCATTGTCAAAGATCGGATCAATTTATTGATTAGAAACGCTTGGCAAGGATTAGTTTTGGTGTTTGCGGTGATGTGGTTATTTTTTACTATTCGATATGCCTTTTGGGTGGTGATGGGCCTGCCGGTTTCATTTTTGGCGAGTATGTTTTTCTTAAGCCATATGGGGATCTCCATCAATATGTTTTCGATGGTGGCGTTGTTATTATCTCTGGGGATATTAATGGATGATGCGATCGTTATTTCCGAATCAATCGGTAGTCATATTAAAAAAGGGCTTTCACCGCTTGATGCAGCCATTCAGGGAACTAAATTAGTCGCAGGCGGGGTTATCTCATCCTTTTTAACTACGATGTGTATCTTTATTGGACTGGTTTTTATAGAAGGAGATCTGGGGCAAATTCTCAAAGTGATCCCGATAGTCTTGTTGACGGTGATTACGGTTTCATTAATTGAAGCATTTCTTATCTTACCGCACCATTTAAATCATTCTTTGGCACACGCCAAGAAGAGTCAAGACTCTGCTTTTCGAATTGAATTTGAAAAACGTTTTGAAGAACTCAGACAGATTTTTTTTGCGCTGGTTAAAAAATTAATTAAATATCGATATGGGTTTCTTGGTGGGGTGATTTTTGTTTTTTTATTTTCTGCCAGTATGTTTGTTTCTGGAGTGCTTAAATTTTCAGCTTTTCCAAATATTGAAGGCGATATGGCACAAGCAAGGATTTTGATGCCTGCGGGTACGCCGCTTGCTCAAACAGAACAAGTGGTTGAAACTTTATTAATTGCTCTGGAAAAGACTCAACAAGTATTTCAATCTGAGGAAAACCAAAATCTGATCAAGGCTGTCAATGTCAGTCATAACGAAAATGCCGATGCCTACGAAGTAGGGCCGCATCTGGCCACCATTACTGTTGATCTATTGACGGCAGAATCCCGAAATACTCGTTTGCTCGATTTTGTTAATTTGTGGCGAGAAAATGCTGGACTGATCCCGCAAGCGCAAACAATTTCTTTTAAAGAACCAACTTTGGGGCCTAGTGGTCAGCCAATTGAAATCAGGTTGCAGGGGGATGATTTGATCCGATTATCAGAAGCTTCTTTTGATTTACAAAACTGGTTATCCGGTTATTCCGGGGTTGAAAATCTGATTGACGATCTTCGCCCCGGCAAGCCTGAATTTTCTATCACCTTAAAAGCAGGCGCGCTTAATCTTGGATTAGACGCACAAACCATTGCCAACCAAATGCGCCCAGCCTATCAAGGCAATAAAATTAGTGAAACCAATGTTGACCTGGATACCTTTGAAGTTACCGTCAAACTGGCAAAAAAATCACGAGATGAATTTATCGACTTTGATACCTTTCCAATTATCCATCCGCAAAGCAAAGCGGTGATCCCCCTTTCCAGTGTTGCCGATATTGTGATGACACGCAGTTATTCCAGAATTAGTCGGGTGAACAACCAAAGGACGGTAACAATTTATGGCGATATTGATGTGGATAAAAATAATACCAAACAATTGTTGGCCGATGTGAGTAAACACTGGGTGCCTGTTTTTAAACAGAAATATCCAGAACTGAGTTATTCCTTTGAAGGTGAAATAAAAAATGCGGGGACCACTCAGCAATCAATGATGAAAACATTTATACTCGGCTTATTCGGGGTATTTATTTTATTGTCTTTTCAGTTTAAAAGTTATCTCGAGCCCTTGATTGTGATTGCAGCAATACCGATGGCGTTAATAGGGGTTATCTGGGGTCACCTGATTATGGGAATGCAATTTACCATGCCCTCCATGATGGGGTTTGTTTCCCTTGGTGGTATTGTGGTGAACGATTCCATTTTGCTCGTTGAATTTGTTAAAAAACACGTTGCCGAAGGGATGACGGTTCACGATGCGGCGGCTCAGGCCAGTTATGACCGGTTCAGGGCGGTTTTGCTGACCTCACTCACCACCATTGTCGGTATGTCGCCATTACTCTTTGAAACCAGTCTTCAGGCACAAATATTAATTCCTCTGGCAACCAGTATTGTGTTTGGCATTGCGACTTCAACTTTGTTGGTGTTGTTTGTGATCCCCTGTTTGTATTCGATTTTAGAAGATTTTGGCTTTGCAAAAACAGACTCGAAGTTGAGAGTATCGGAACAAGAAGTGATATCATGAGTCATATCGTTTATTAAAAACATCGTTTATTAAAAAAATCGTTTATTAAAAAAATCGTTTATTAAAAAAATATCGGAGTATAAATATGAAGTTAAGTTTTTTATGTTGTTCTTTAGTGATGCCTGTATTGAGTTTTACAGCAAACTTTGCAGTTGCCCATGAAACTCAGATAGTTCAAAAAACCAAGGTAGTCCAGGAAGCTGAGGTCATCCAGGAAAAAGGGCTAAAGTCTGTTATGCAGGGCCTTCTTAAAGATACCCAGGCATTAACCGAAGGTATATTTTTAGAGGACTACAAAAAAATCGAAGCTGCGGCTAAGAATATTGCAAACCATCCCACTCCTGGCACGCTGACTATGAGAAAAGTAATGGCAGGTTTGGGAGCAGAAATGGGCGTCTTTAAAGGTTTTGATATGAAGGTGCATGATACTGCTCTGGTGATAGCCAATTCTGCCAGTGAGCAAAATATGTCAAAAATCATCTCCGGATACCACCAAATGATTGACGGTTGTCAATCCTGTCATGCTCAATTTAAACCTAGAGTCTCAAAAATTATTAACCCGGATTAGAGGCTGTTTTTGTTTTCCATATTAGCCCTGACAGAGCAGGTATCTCTATATGAGATATCCTGTCCTTGAGAAAATTTGGCAGAAATCAAGTCGTTGATCTACACTTATTCTAGCTGAGTTCACCCAGCTCTTTTAAAAAATTAGAATTTGCGATTGAAGATAACTCCAAATAATGAAACCCGGTATTCTCATAAATATTCGATTCAGGCTGATAATGCCTTTTGTTATTGCCGTGATGGTGATGTTTTTGACCAGCTTATTCATTTTAAACTATTATCAAAAGACTGAGCAGAAAGAATTTGAAAATCGTGTCAATAAACAGTTGTCGAATCAGTTTAATCAAGAAATAAAAAATGATATTGAACAGCTAACAGGCTTTTTATCCTTTATCGCTAATAATCGAGTATTACAACAAGAATACAAGCAAAAAAATAGAGCTGACCTTTTATTAAAAAGCACCCCCATTTTCGAAGAGCTACGTAGCCAACACCAAATTACCCATTTTTATTTTCACGACCTTGATGGTAATAATTATTTGCGAGTTCATTCGCCGGATCGTTATGGCGATCAAATCAGTCGCGCCACCTTAAATCGTACGATACAGGCCTCTAATCGCATGGCAGGTCTTGAATTTGGAACCTTCGGCCAGTTTGTGATCCGGGTGGTGATACCTTGGAAAATTGACAATCAGTTAGTGGGCTACCTGGAGTTAGGCAAAGAAATTGATCATGTTATTAAACGCTTGTCTATTAATAATGATTTTCAACTCATACTGGTGATCCATAAAGATTTTATCTTTCAAAATAACCTTGATAAAACTGATTTTTTTCAATCTAAAGCGAACTTGCTGGCTAAGAACAAAAATATTTTTATTATTAATCAAACCATTAATCAAATTTCGCCGAGCCTGAGGGCGATATTAGATACCGATGGTGAAATGACTAATCAGACCTATAATGATGCTGAACGGGAGTATCTGATCTCCAAAATAGCCATTAATGATTTTCAAAAAGGTGAGATTGCTTCATTATATTATCTGGTTGATATGTCACTGCATGCTCAGCATCAACAGGAGTTGACTCATCAGGTAAGTATGGCAGGTTTGGCGATTGGTGGGCTACTGTTTCTGTTTTATTTTTTTTACAGCAAGCGTCTGGAAATTTTATTGCGTACCAGTTATGAAGATCTGGATACTGAGATTGCTCAACGACAAAAGGTCCAGGTGTCTTTAACTGAAAGTAAAGAAAAACTGGAAAATCTGGTGCAGCAACGTGATCTCAGCTTGGATCAAAGTAATAAACGTTATCAAACGTTGTTTGATAAAACCGCGGATGCATTATTAATCATTGAAGGGCATCGATTTATCGATTGTAACCAGGCCGCTTTAGAGATGTTAGGCTTCACAAACAAGGACGATCTTTATAATACTCACCCTTCCAAATTGTCGCCAGAAGTACAACCTGACGGTGAAAAATCAGGCTCAAAAGCTGACCTTATGATTGAAATAGCTTTTAAAGAAGGCAGTCACCGATTTGAATGGGAGCATAAACGAAAAAATGGTGAAATATTTCCGGTGGAAGTTTTACTGACCGCCATTCCTTTTGATGGCAGTCAGCTTTTGCACGTTGTATGGCGAGATATTAGCGCCAGAAAGACTGCTGCGGCAGAAATTGAGCATCAAGCTTATTATGACGCTCTGACTGGTTTACCCAATCGAAAATTATTGATTGACCGACTCCAGCAAACTTATATCACCAGTCGCCGTCGTTTGTCTTACTCAGCGTTGCTGTTTATTGATATGGATCGATTTAAAAGTATTAATGATTCTCTAGGGCATTCGGTTGGCGATAATTTACTGATTGAATCGGCAAAACGCATTCAGTCAGCGGTATGGGATGAAGATACGGTTGCTCGTTTTGGTGGTGATGAATATGTCATTTTATTAAAAAATCTTGGTAAAAATAAACAAACCGCAAGCTTACATGCCAAAAAAATTGCGACTCGAATTCAGTCAACATTTATTCCGGCTTTTTTGATTGATAATCAAGAATTACATATTACACTCAGCATTGGTATAGCGTTATTCCCTCTGCATCAAAAAGGTATTGACGATATTTTAAAGCAGGCCGATACCGCCATGTATAGCGCCAAAGACAACGGCAGAAATCAAATCGCTTTCTATTTGTCTGAAATGCATGAAAAAGTTATCAAACGTTTGAGTCTGGAAAAAGATCTAAGAGCTGCGATAAAGCAACATCAGCTGGAGGTGTATTACCAACCTCAATTTAACCTCAGTGGTACAATCATCGCAGTTGAAGCTTTATTACGTTGGCGGCATCAACAACATGGCTTTATTAATCCAGAAGAATTTATTGCAATTGCAGAAGATACTGGTCTGATTTACGACATTGGAGAATTTGTGCTAACTCGCTCAATCATTGATATTCTTGGGATCAACAAGGAGTATGATTTAAAGCTAAACCTGTCGGTGAATATTAGTCCTCATCAGTTTAAAAAAGATGAATTTGTCGGGCAGATAAAAAAATTGATGGAAAATCATCAGTTAGATAAAGATTTTCTAACCCTGGAAGTGACTGAAGGAGTCGCCATCGATAATTTGAACCATACTATTGAAAAATTTGAGCAGCTAAGACATGTGGGCGCCAGGTTGTCTTTAGATGATTTTGGTACCGGTTACTCTTCTTTGAGTCACCTAAAACGACTGCCAATCAATGAGTTAAAAATTGATAAGTCTTTTGTGTTTGATATTCAGGACGATCCTCAAGATGCCTTATTAGTACAAACCATCATCAATATCGGTCATCGATTCGGATTAGAGGTGGTGGCAGAAGGAGTGGAATCAAAAGAGCAATTAGCATTTCTGCAACAGCAACATTGCGACATTTATCAAGGTTATTATTATAGTCGGCCCTTACCTTTAGATATGTTACGGGATTTTATTCAAGTTTCAGCGTAGCTACTACTCTGAACTAGCACAAACTAAGTGCTAGTACTCCTTAATTCCCGAATCAGTTGCCAAAATCAGATGATCCGCTGGTCTTTGTGCAAACAGACCATTAGTAACGACCCCGGTAATTTGATTGATCCCGGATTCCAAAATTTTGGCCTGGCTAATCTCGAAATTATGCAGGTCCAAAATCACATTACCGTTATCGGTGATAAAATCATGTCGATATATCGGGTCAGCCCCCAGCTTGACCAATTCCCTTGCTACATAACTGCGAGCCATTGGCAGTACTTCAATAGGTAGCGGGAATTCACCCAAGGTCTTGACGTATTTTGATTCGTCGGCGATGCAGACAAATTTTTTGGCAACCGCAGCAATAATTTTTTCACGACTCAGCGCGCCGCCGCCACCTTTGATTAATTCAAGCTTATGGTTAGATTCATCGGCACCATCAATATACACCGGGATATCCGCAGCATTATTTAAGTCAATAACTTCAATGCCGAGTGCTTCGAGTTTTTTGGTGGAAGCAACTGAGCTAGAAACTGCGGCTTTGATCCGATGTTTATGATCGACCAATAAATCGATAAAACAATTCACCGTCGATCCGGTACCAATGCCGATGATTTCATCATCTTGTATATATTTTAATGCGGCTCTGGCGGCTTCTATTTTCAGTTCGAGTTGTTTATCCATGGCTAATAACGGTGTATTGATGATTGAATAGGGGTATTAAAGCACGATTTCAGGCGTGGATCACACATATCAATGTGATGAATGGCTAATAATTGCGAACAAAGGCTAATATTATGCGAACTGAGTCAAATTTGAGATATTTATTATCCTGCTCAGTTGATACGCCGTTATAATGGGTGTAGGGTAGTTAATCCTATTCACGATTTATAGAGTGAATTAGGTAGTATCGACAGCCGCAAGGAAGCTCATAAATAGCTATGGATTCCAGCGAATAATAAAAGAGCTACCTAAAAAAATGGGATGAAAGTGGAGAACCAAAATGAAACGTAAACCAGATATTTTAGTTGTACTGGCGGCGTTATTGGGTCTTGGTATGATTCTATCTAGCTTCAGCGGTGCAAATGCGGCAGATGTTCGACAAGAAGTACAAGTTACAAGAACCAAATAACAAGCAAGAACCACCCGATGTGGATTATTAGCGGTAATTAGAGCGTTTGATCTTATTGGACAAGGCCTTCATATTAATGAAGGCTTTTTTTATGCCTACAGGTAAATAATCTGAACTCGGGATATAAATAGGAATGCTGCGGTGGGCTATGAACAGGGTGGTGACAGTATTTCATAAAAACCTAAAACCAATAAAAATTCTTTTCGGTACACACGCCATCTAATGGCAGGTCCCAGCGATCACTAGGAAGCTCTTCCACTAACTGAGCTTGATAAGCCAAACCAATAAACAAAGG
>JAUUYO010000313.1 GCA_030590405.1 Kangiellaceae bacterium | reverse complement strand
CGACAAAAGATTGTAGGCATTTTATTATTGATGCCCAGGTTAAAGAAGCTAAACGATTGACCGAGGTTCAGTGGCAATACGTGCTAGATACAGCCGTAGAAATGGCCGATGAAAATGCTATTTACGAACGTAATCTATTTATAATTGCCTCATTGAAAACACTATTCCTAAGGATATCAGAGCTATCAGAGCGGGAAAATTGGGTTCCTGTAATGGGCCACTTTTGGCAAGATGATGATGAAAACTGGTGGTTAAAAGTGTATGGCAAAGGACGAAAACTCAGAGATACAACCGTTCCACCAGATTTTATGCCATTTTTAGAGCGGTATCGACAAGTGAGAGACCTTTCAAGTTTACCTTATAGTGGCGAAAATACAGTGTTAGTTGAAAAAATTCGTGGTCAGGGTGGTATGAGTTCAAGGCATTTAAGAAGGCTCGTTCAAGAAACATTCGATCGGGCCTATAAAAAAATGAAACTATGTGAAGGTGAAACAAAAGCGATGAAGCTTAAAGAGGCATCGACCCATTGGCTTAGACATACCGGAGCCAGTATGGAAATTGAACGTGGCCGGGCGTTAAAGGATTTATCTGAAGATTTAGGGCATGCCAGCATGGCCACAACAGACACTGCCTATGTTCAGACCGAGAATAAGAAACGAGCTGAAAGTGGTAAAAAGCGAAAAGTTGTCTAGTTAATGTAGGGGTGACGTGGTCTTTCATAGTTCAACACTGCCGAAGCGATCCCATTCTCTAGTTGCTTTGATCAAGCCCGGCCAAAAAAGAAATATTGTTGTTATACCCCAATAACCAAACCCATTATAATAGCACCATTATAAATAAACGCTGATTAAAAAATGGCAGCAGGACAACCTGAAAATGACTGAGACTAGCGAGAGCAACGATAATATACAGGATGAGCAAAAGGTGAGTGTTTTACAAAAAGCGATTAAGGCGAACTGGCAAGATTATTATCAAATATTAACCACGCTACCAGCAGAATATGAAATAGCACCCAGTTTAAAGCTGTTGAATGTCGCCGATCAGCTGATGAACCAGAGTTCTTGCAACTTTAGCGAAAGCAGCTTGGTAGAAAGGTATTTAATTGGCGGAATTGAAGATAACCAAACCCTTAAGCAATATGGCTTTGACACACAATTGCTTGGCAGTATGCAGGGTTTTGCATCGTTCAAAAAAGTACTAAAAAACGATCCAGAAGGTCTAACGAAACTATTAAAGATCATTCCAGCCAACGGCCGCATAGACGGATGGCATTTCACCCAATTTGTTGATGGTTATCAGTCATTGTTTGCTGATAATGGCTTTAAGCAAACCCATTTATTTCCTGCGACCCGTTTGTTAAGTATGAAAAGACCGGATTATTTTGTCGCATTAAACGCCAATACAATGGAAACCTTGTGTACAGCTTTTTCGGTCAAACCATTAAAGAAGCAAGATTTTCAGCGGTATTGGGATGATATTATTATCACCCTTCATCGAGCGCCATGGTTTAACCTGGAGCAACCTGAGGATCAGCAGCAAACACCAATTTACAGAGCGCGTATGGCATTGTTTGAACGATTAATTTGTCAGCCAAGTGATGATTATATTGTATCGATTTCAGTGGATGAGTTGCGGCCAGATCATTTACCAAATATGGAAGTTGAATCGACAGATGCCAGAATTGTAACCCCCTCCTCTGAGGTGTCTCAAACAAAACCTCCAATCAAAAAGAAAATTAGCCAGAAAATTAGCCAACCAAAAAAAATGACCATTGATAAAAAGAAATCGGCCAAGGTCAATAAAAATGCCGCAACTAAATTAATGTCACAATATTATTTTGCCAATAAGGAAAAGTTTGCCAAGGTGAACATGGGCGCCAGCCGTGAGAAAATAATAGACAAATTAATCGCAGGAGAATCTGTCGAACAAGCTTTTGAGATAGTTTTAAATGCGGCTGAACAAGGCTAAAAAATAATTCACTTTAAAAAACCCGAAAATAACTTTGCTATTTTCGGATAATATTGAGTTAGCTCCCCTCTAAACTGACCATTTTTTTATTGATTAAAACTGTTACGATCGTTCCAACAACGGCTAAACTCCATACGATAACGGCTCCAGAAGGCAAATCAAACAGTGCCGAGACTGCAAGTCCAAGTGCGAAGGCCAAGGCGCCCAAAAGAAAAGCAATAATTAATTGCTGGTTTGCCAATAAATCCCTGGTCGCTAACGCAGGCACTATTAAACTGGCAAACACCAGATACACACCAACAAATTGAACCGATACAGTGACGGTAATAGCGAAAACCAGATAAAATGCACCCGGTATTTTTTCAGCAATTTTCAAACCAAACCATGCAAATAGTAAACCTGCATAAATTATAGCTGGTGCAATTAATTGATCATAAGAAACCCATAAGATCTGCCCTACTAATAGATCTTTTAGGTGTTCACCACCATGGGGATTATTGGCGAGCAGTAGCAACGATAAAGTTGCAGCTAAAACAAAAAGTACACCGATAAGGGCCTCTTGAATATGCGCAAAATGTTTTTCAGTCCAACGCAAGATAAACGCGCCAAATATCGCAGTTGAAACGGCGGCAATTTGTACCTGCCAGGGACTTTCATCCCAACCAAAGTTATCCGCAGCAATCACGCCAATTCCCGCAATTTGGGCGACCGCCAGATCAATAAAAATAATACCTCGTTTCAAAACTAAACGCCCCATCGGAACATGAGTTGATAATACCAATAAACCGGCAATAAATGCTGGACCAAGAATAGTTAAATCGAGTGCCTGCCAGTTCATGGATTGATAGCCTCAATTAAAATTCTAAAAGTCTCATCATACAGACTGAATAAATCAGTAGCTTTATCACTGCCGCCTACGGTGAATGGCAAGGTTACCGAAGTGATACCGCTACGCTCAGATAACCATCTAGATGCACGCCCATTTTG
>JAUUYO010000109.1 GCA_030590405.1 Kangiellaceae bacterium | reverse complement strand
ATCAAAATAATTGACCAGGCCTTGCGATGGCCAAACTAGTGGATTGAGATCGTAAGAGCTGGAGGAAACAATTTGTTGAAATTTCGTTAATCCTTGTTTGTCAACGTCTTGATGGACAACTCTTATTTCCTTAGGTTTAAACCCCGAAGGAAATTGTAATTCAACATTGAAGCCCGTTGAGGTCGCTACCCAATTCGCTTTATATCGCCAATCGATTTTTGAGCTGCTATTATTGTTGATCTTAACGGGAAATTGACCGGCAGCTTGAGGAGCCAGCAGTATTCTCTGATAGCCGCCGGTTTGTGTTTTAAATTCGATTTCAATTTGATCGGATACAAAACCATTTTCCACCTTTGGATAAATAATGGCCTGATCATTCACCTGAATTGAAACAATCAAATGCCTTTCAAAACTGCCCAGTAAAACAGCAAATGAGCTTTGATTTTTACTAAAGGTTTGCCGATGTACTTCATAATCAAGCCCGTCTTCAAAATAACCATCGAGTTCAAAAGACTGGTTGAGTGGAAAAACAAATAATTCCTTTCCCAAAAATTCTTTTGAATCCGGTAATAAACTATCTTCAAACCAGGTTTGATTGGCGACCAGTTGATTACCAATTAAACGAGAAGATAAAAGCAGGTTCTCTCTGAGATTATTAACCAGTGTATTTTCTATTTCTTTGAGCAGTCCAACCGATGCCAGCGGAATAAGCAGAATTAATAGCACAATCGAAATAAATTTTCGACTGAGCGACCAGCGGGCAGGATTAAAAAAATCAGTTAGATTCATTCGGGATCAAGGCTTCCAGCGATACCCCATGCCATAAACAGTTTCGATCTGATCAAAATCAGACTCAAGCGCAACAATTTTTTTTCTCAATCGTTTAATGTGAGATGTAACCGTGCTATCGTCAACCACAGCCTTAGCCGCTTCCATTAATTGCTCTCTTGTTTTCACATGACCGGGATGTTTGGCAAGCGCATTTAAAATCCAGAATTCGGTTAAGGTAACTTCAATCGGATGATTATCCCAACTGGCGGTAAAACGATTAATATCCAATTTCAGTTTATCCACTTCAACAAATTCATCTTCCATTTGCATATTCTGTTTAACCGCGTCAATTCGTCTAAACAGCGCTGAAATCCTCACCATGATTTGGGTCAAACTGATATCTTTGGTTAAATAATCATCCGCGCCAAGCCGCAACCCAGAAATGGTATCAAATTCGTTATCCAGCGCGGTTAAAAAAATAATCGGCATCGATGAAGATTGCGCCCTTAAATAACGGCATAATTCAAAACCGCCTTCAGGATCGTCTCCCAACCCCACATCTAAAATAGCCAGATCCGGCAAACGGGTTTCAAAGGCATTCATAGCTTCCTGCTTGGTTTCATAGGCATAAACCTCGTAACCTTGCTTGCGCAAAGAGGATGAATAGTTTTCCCGGATTGCTTTTTCATCTTCGACTAATGCAATTCTTTTCGCCATATTTATCTCACTGATTGATTATTATGATTTTGCCTGATGAGTGTATTTATACCACTTTTGTTGGCGGTTTATCGTTGTTATTGAACAATTATTTCGATTGCCACAATTCTGCCACATTCTACCTTCAAAACAACCGTTTCTATCCATTTGCCTGCCTTAAAGCTAGGTTTTAATGACACCGTGTTCAAACAAAAGGTTTGCAACCAATCTCTCTGACCGAGAAAGCAAGGACGATAAACCGCCACGGACGGCCAACCACTAGCAAATAATTGATCAGCGGTGGGCAACAAATCAAGTGGCTACAAATCAAGTGGCTACAAACCAAACAATGACAAAATTTTATTATAAACAACACAGAGGAAATATCATGAAAAAGGCAGCATTAGTAACAAGTATATTATTAGGTTTTTCTTTCAACACCAGCATCGTTAAAGCCGATGCAAGCACCGAAGAAAACGTGGGATTCTTTTCCGGCGCAATTGCAGGTGCTGCTATTGGCGGACCTATTGGCTTTATTGTTGGCGGCGTCGCTGGTGCATTGACGGGCGATCAAGTGCATAAAGCCAACCAACTTGATGAAGTCAAGGTTCAGCTAAACGAACAATTGGATGAAAATCAAAACATCCAGCAACAATTGGTTGAGTTAAAACAAGGCGCTCAGCAAATCAAATCATCCCTGGCTTCCAGCGCCGAGTGGCTTACTCAGGGCTTAACTTTAAACCTGATGTTTACCACCAATTCGACAGAATTATCCGACAACGATCACCATATGATTGCTAGGGTATCCAAAATAGTAGGGCAATATCCAGAACTTAAAATCTTACTCGATGGATACGCCGATCCCCGAGGCACCGATGATTCAAATATGAAATTGTCCGAGGCCAGAACCAAAGCAGTTGAACAGGCATTTGAAGCGCAAGGCATTGTTAAGTCACGTTTAATCATTAAAGCTCATGGCGAATCCAAAGCAACCGCTCAATCGGGCGATCTGGACGGCTATGCCATGGACAGACGAGTCAGCGTCAATTTCTTTACGGCAGAACAAGTAGCAGTCGCTCAGAACTAACTTTGACCTTTCTTACTTTTCCCTTTCACGCTTTCCCCTTCCCTCCAGCCTTGGGTGTACTGTAACAAGTACGCCCTTTTTTCAGTCTGATTAGCGACAAATTAGTAAATTTTCCGATTTGGGTCTATGATATTAACAAGTTCTGAAATAATTCTATTCGGCAAAAGGGAAACGTAGGATATGGGATTGAAACAACTTGCAGTGATCATTGGTTGTCTAATAGCATTTTCATTTTTGGCTGAAAAATCCGCTCGCGCCACTTCTAAAAGTCCCTCACTCAAATCAAATTTCTCCAGTAAACAACTCAATTTCATCCAGGCAGAGCAAGCTCTTAAAAAGGATAATACGAATCGATTCAATACGTTATACCGCAGTCTAAAGGGTTATCCACTGCAAGAATACTTACACCGAAATCGATTAATCAAAGATTTATCGCGCAGCTCGCCATCAGCAAAACTGAACAATGAAATTAAAGATTTTTTGCATTCGCACCGCGATCAGGTCGTCAGTCGAAAATTAAGATACCGGTGGTTACGTTATCTGGCGGACACTCGGCAGATCGAACCATTCTTAAAATATTATCAGGCTTCTAACAGCATTAATCTTAAATGCCGACATCTGCAATTTCGCCTGGAACAAGTTAGCTTAAAACAACTTAGCTTGGAACAACTTAGCCTGGAACAACAAGGCATCAGCGATGATATCTTTGCAGAAATCGAAACCATTTGGTTGACCGGCAGTTCTTTACCTGATCGCTGTGACCCTTTGATTAAACTCTGGCAGCGCTCCGGAGGCTTAACTGAGCCGCTTATCTGGCAGAGAATGTTATTGGCTGCCGATAAAAAGCAGTACCGTCTGTTAAGCTACTTAAATAATAAGCGATCCAGGCTGAATCAACCCAATGGCGAGCTTTTAATCAAAATCATGCAAAGGCCAGAAAAACTACTGGCAATTAAATTTAAACCGCAAATTAGCCAGCACGGTCAAATCATTATCTTTAAAGGGCTGAATAAATTAGCCTGGAGAGATCCTGCTAAGGCCATCAAAGCGTGGAAAAAGTTTGCTCAGCGTTTAACGCTTAGTCAAACTCAACTCGAAACCCTGAAACGCTCGATTGGCTTAAGTCTGGCGATAGAGCAACAGCCCGGTGCAAAGGACTGGTTAATTTCGCTAAACAGCAAGCAAGACGCCTCTGTCGACCAATGGTTATTGTCTTCTGCCTTAAATACTCAGGATTGGCCACTGATCGAACATATCACCCGACAGAAAAACCATTTGTCGGTCGATGTGGACAAATGGCGGTACTGGCGCGCTATTTCAACCAAAAATAATGGCTTTACGGAAACCTCTGATTGGTTACTCAAATCCCTGGCGAATAATCGAAGTTATTATGGTTTTCTGGCTGCAATCAATCAGCAACAACAACCGCAATTAAATATCACTTCAGAAAAAATTCCAGCCGAAGTCTTCATTGAATTGTCTAAACGAAAAAATGCTATTAATGCTTTTGAGTTTTATCAGATGGGCAGACTGAGCGAAGCCCGTAGCGAATGGAATGCGTTAGTTCATTCATCGGCACAAACCGAGTTGGTAGCACTGGCCCAACTGGCCCACAGTTGGGGCTGGCAACACCAGAGTATTCTGGCTTTTGCCAAAAGCAAACAAATCGATGATGTCAAAAAACGCTTCCCTTTTTATCAAAATGAGCTGTATGCCAGTGAATCATCCAAAAATCAAATTCCGATCAGCTGGGCTTACGCAATCACCCGTCAGGAAAGTGCATTTAAGCAAGATGCCAGTTCAGGCGCTGGCGCACAAGGTTTAATGCAGTTGACCCCGTCAACCGCTCGAAGTGTGGCAAAAAGACAGGCAAA
The DNA here is from genome assembly GCA_030590405.1 of Kangiellaceae bacterium. GTDB lineage: Bacteria > Pseudomonadota > Gammaproteobacteria > Enterobacterales > Kangiellaceae. The sequence goes on along the minus strand of JAUUYO010000109.1, from coordinate 6,645 downwards.
ATCAAACTACATCGCTTACAACAGCAAAAGCCAATTGCATAGCCCTGAAATCAATATCAAACTTGGTATCGCCCACTTGAAAGAAGTGTTAGATCACTACCAGGGAAACCCCATTTTAGCCACAGCTGCCTACAATGCCGGTAGCCACCGTGTTGATATGTGGCTGCAAGACAATAACATTTCGGACAATATCTTGTGGATCGAACAAATTCCCTACAAAGAAACTCGGGAATACGTTAAGAACGTACTAACTTATCAACAAATCTATTCCCAGTTATCCGATTCGTCTGATAGCTTTCTGTCCAAGCTTTCAAACTACCCCATTCCAGTCAAGAACAATGCCAACTCTCAAATGAGTGCTCACTAAAATTTTAAACAGCTGGCTGTTTAAGCGTTATTTAGCCTAATTTAACAACTAGCTTATTGTATTTATTATTAATTCTTATTTGATATATTCAGCTCCTTTCAAATAACTATTCAATCCTTCTAATTTGATCTTTTTTGTACAATCATTAGGTTGAAGTTAACCAGTAATAATAGGCTTAAGCCTAGGGTCTGTTTATCTTTCATAACTCATCACTGCCGAGGCGCTTTTTTTGCCTAATAAGGCAGAAGAAGCGCGGTTTAGTTATTCTAAATGAGCGACTGATAACGTAGTTAGGTGAAAAAAGCGCCCGGCCCTTCGGGTTGTGGCTAAAATACCGCCACTCGTTGTTGCTCCTCACTCATTTGGAATAACCAAACCACATTCGTCGCGCCTAGATTGACGATATTTTAGCCACAACAGTGATGAGTTGTGAAAGATAAACAGACCCTTAAAAAAGGAGGAATTTCCAATGATGTCGGGACAGATCTCTGCAGAAATTGGTCATTGGTATCGCCCAATAGATAATGATAATTTGTTTGAAGTGGTTGCCATCGATTACGACGAACAAATGATTGAAATCCAGAATTTTGATGGCAATATTGAAGAAATGGAGTTTACCGGCTGGAAGGTTCTTATTCCGGTAGAAATTGCACCACCAGAAGACTGGACCGGCCCTTATGAAATTGACCGTGAAGACCCAGCGTTTAATTCTTATGCGATCGATGAAGCATTGATTCAGTTAGAAAAAGCCAGCTAGTTTTCAAACATCAATTCATTGTTTTCCTGTTTGTCAGGGGCTGCGTTGTTTTCGTAATTAATTCCCTGTTTAAATCACTCGATCTCCCCCTCAAGCCTGTGTAAAATAGCGCCAAAACCATCACTTAAGCAAACCACAGGCCATCAGCATGTCAGAAAATACCAACAAATCGCTCAGCTATAAAGATGCCGGAGTTGATATTGAGGCTGGAAATCAGCTGGTTGAAAGGATCAAAAGTGTCGCAAAATCAACCAAACGCCCGGAAGTCACTTCCAATTTAGGCGGCTTTGGTGCCATGTTTGAACTGCCAGCAGGATATAAACAGCCAGTATTAGTTTCTGGTACTGACGGTGTCGGTACTAAACTACGTTTGGCCATTGACGCGGGGATCCATGACAAGGTTGGTATCGATCTGGTTGCCATGTGTGTCAATGATTTGTTGGTACAAGGTGCCGAACCATTATTCTTTCTTGATTACTACGCTACCGGAAAGCTCGATATTGATACCGCAGCAAGTGTCATAACCGGAATTGGTGAAGGTTGTAAACTATCTAATTGCTCGCTGATTGGCGGCGAAACAGCAGAAATGCCTGGCATGTATGAAGGTGAAGATTACGACCTGGCCGGTTTTTGTGTAGGAATTGTCGAAAAATCAGAAGTTATCGACGGCAGCCAGGTAAAAAAAGGCGATCAGCTCATTGGTCTGGGTTCAAGTGGTCCGCATTCTAACGGTTACTCTTTGATCCGTAAAATCATTGAAGTGTCTGGCGCTAGTCTAAACCAGGACTTTAATGGCAAATCTCTCGCAGAAACTTTATTAGAACCCACCCGAATCTACGTAAAATCAGTACTCAAGCTGATCAAAGAAGTTAATCTAAAGGCGCTATCTCATATCACCGGTGGCGGTCTACTCGAAAACATACCGCGCGTTCTACCGACCGATGCCTGCGCTCAAATCGACCAATCCAGCTGGCAAAAACCTGCTATTTTCGATTGGTTACAGCAAAACGGCAACGTCACTCAAAACGAAATGTACAAAACCTTTAACTGCGGTGTTGGCATGCTGTTAGTGGTGAGCGCTGATGAGTTAGATAAAGCATTGAACTTATTAAACCAATATGGTGAACAGGCTTGGCATTTGGGTGAAATCGTTGATATGAATGATGATCAGCAAGTCACTTTCATCAATTAAATGCTATCGATATAGAAAATGCCAAATAAATCCATCGTCATTTTAATTTCCGGCAACGGTTCTAATTTACAAGCCTTTATCGAAGCCCAAAAAACGGCTGATTTTGGCGGTGAAATTATTGCCGTAATCAGCAATAAAGCTGATGCTTTTGGTTTATCCCGCGCAGAATCCGCCGGCATTCCTGCGCTATCGGTTCAGCATACTGACTATCCATCCCGAGAAAGTTTCGATCAGGCGCTGGCTGATGAAATTAATCGCTTTAATCCCGACCTGATCATCCTGGCAGGGTTTATGCGAATACTCACTGCGGGCTTTGTTGCTGAATTTCGTGGCAGACTATTGAACATTCATCCTTCTTTGTTGCCCAAGTACCCAGGGTTACATACCCACAAAAGAGCGCTTGAAAATAACGACGAGTATCACGGCACCACGGTTCATTTTGTAACCGAAGAATTAGATGGCGGCCCGCTTATTGCGCAAGCAAAAACCAGGTTGAGTATTGATGATACAGAAGACCAATTACTCGCAAAGATCCAAACGCTGGAACACCAGCTTTATCCCAGTACCGTAAAAATGCTTTTAAAGAGTCAAATTAAACTCAAACAGGACGATGTATATTTTGAAAATGACAAACTGGAACAACCCCTTCTTTTCTAAGTTTAAAACATTACTTTCTAAATTTAAAACATTACTTTCTAAATTTAAAACATTACTTTCTAAATTTAAAACATTTACTAAGTTTAGAATAAAGCTGCCCTTCTTCACCTCCACTTTTTTATGCTTCTATCTATTGTTATCCACTGGACTTCACGCACATCCAACTATCCCGCCTCAGTCGCATTCAAAATCCCAATCCCAGCCAGAATCTCAGTCAAAACCCGAGTCTGAATCTCAACATCAACAAGTGGACAAGCTTGAACCGGTTGAAGCCACTCTAACCGAAAATAAAACTCTCAAAGATCGTAAAACGCCAGAAGCACCAAAATCTCAAAAGAATCCATGGTTGTTTTTACATGGATATGAGGCAAAATATAAAGTCCAATCCGAAGGTGAAACTCTAGGCCATACCACCAGAAAACTGAGTCTGAAAGATAACCGATGGACACTAGCCACTTACGCCAAAATCAGTAAATATTTTGTGAGTGTGAGAAATACCGAAACAACTGAATTTCATCTGAAGGATGACTTGTTAGTCAATGATCGCTTTTATTCAAAAACAAAAATAACCTTCAAAAAAGCCCGAGAAATGCAACAGATTTTTGACTGGGAAAATAAACTGGAAACAGGTAATAGAGATGACAAAAACTGGCAGATTTCGCTTGAAAAACAAGTCTTTGATCGGGTTTCCCATATCATCCAGTTGCGCTCAGATCTGTTAGCCGGCAAACAATTATTTGACTATGACGTCAGTTATAAAGGCAAACTTCATATTTATTCATACATTGAAGAAAAAAAAGAAGTTCTGCAAACAAAGATGGGCGCTCTAGCAAGTATAAAATTGGTTAGAACAAAAGCCAACGGCGACATATTTATCCTGTGGCTATGTCCAGAACTCAATTATTTGCCGATTAAGATCGCACAATATGAACAGGATAAAGCCGATGTGACCTTAGTGCTAGAATCGGTTAAATACCAATCGGATAATGCTTCCTAAAGGTGTAACAGTATTTTGTAGGAGCTTTGAATTAAATTAAAATAGTGGGCAGAACAGATTGTCCACCCTACTTAGCCTGCCGCTATTTTGCTTCCATTCCAAGCAATTTTTTAACTCGTTTTTCAGTACTACGCATGCCAGCACGCTTACCAAAGTTTAAAGCTTCTTGAGCGGACTGGTTTTGAAGTTTAAAAGCCCGGTAAGCTAAAAGCCCACCCACCCGATTACTACTGGCACAATGCACTAACGCAGGTTGTTCCAGATTATTAAGCGCCGTATCGAGCAATTGGGCGTTTTCAAGAGTAATACCGTCACTGCCATCGATTTCAATGGATACGTATTTCATATTCAACTTTTCGACTTCTGATTGCTCATCAAACCGATTGAATTCCCCCTTAGTACGCAAATTCACAATCACTTTAGTCCCATTACTGGCCAATAATTTCAGATCTGCGATACTCGGCTGGCCACCTGTCATCAGATTTTTAGATGGTGATGCGGCATTGAACATTTCAAATTTGGCCAATTCCCCTTTATTTCCAGAAGAATTGCAGGCACCAACAAAAACAGTGAACAAAAATACAGTGATAATTCGAGCGAATCGCATTAGTTTTTTCCTTTTAAATAAGTTCAATCTGGAGCTGCTTGATTCTAATCCAAAGCTTATGGAGATGCTATCGAATAATCACCACTCGTTGGCAGGCTATTTCACATTGAACAAAACAACCATTCAGTGTTGTTCGGTGTTTGACTTACCCCCTTCAGTTCGCTTACTCTATCTTTTCAGGAATCACCGTATACTGTTAATAAGAATCACAAAGGGGATAACATGTCTTTAACCAATGCATTTGCTCTACTTTATGGACCAACCAAAGAATGGGGCAACATCGGTCGACAAAAACAAAGTATTGGTCATATTTACTTGACCTATTTGATTTTTTTCGCCGCCATCCCTCCCGCAGCCGCTTTTGTCGGTAGTACCTACGTGGGCTGGCAGATAGGTAGCGGTGAAACTCATACACTAACATCGCAAAGCGCACTATACTTATCTGTGATCGCTTATATCGCCATTTTGGTGGCTGTTTTTGTACTCTCATTGTTTATACAATGGATGGCAAAAACCTACGGTGCCAAGCCGGGTCTGGCAGAATGTGTCAATTTAACCGCCTATAGTTTTACCCCTCTTTTTCTAGCAGGCTTTTTAGGCGCATTCCCAATATTGTGGCTTGATATGTTAGTCACCTTGTTTGCCATTGGAATGTCGGTCAACTTGTTATTTAAGGGTGTTCCACAACTAATGGGGATCAACGAAGAAAAAGCCTTCTTGTTTTCCAGCTCCATACTCACCGTTGCGATGGTTAGCTTGGTGGGCATGCTGGCAATCACGGTAATATTTTGGGGTTCAGGCTTTTCACCAGTTTTTCATACTGGTTAATCGCGATAATTTTAATCAACACTGTCCTGTGCCGGAGTACTAAAATCCCTAAAGCGCTAGTTGATAATTCTAGCGCTTTGTAAATTTATAGATTATCCTACTTTTAATCCTTGCTAGTACAAATTTCAGGTCATTTTTTTGGATATCATCTATTGGCTTATCCCACTCACAATTATCATACTGGTTATTGCCGTACTCATATTTTTTTGGGCAGTCAAAAACGGGCAATTTAACGATCTGGATTCACCCGCCGTGAACATTTTATTGGACGATGACACCCCAAAACCAGTGCCATCTAATAACTACCAGTCCATAAAAAACAACAAAAGCTCAACAGCCCCTACAAGCTTCAATGAGAAAGACGATGTCGCAAACAATTAGTCACTCCCTTGCAACTTTTTTGTTATTGCTTTTTTGTCAGTCAGTCGTTGCGCAAAGCCACCTTTTGATCGGCGAAGAGTTCAGGGTTACCTCAGTCAATGGAAATGCTTTTTCCGGTCGTGTATTGCAAAAAGGTAACTGGTTAAAGCTCAATCCCGGACTCAACAAAATAGCGACTGCATATGATGTAACTTTCAAAAATAAATATGGAAAGAATTTTGGCAGGATCAAATCTGATATTTTTATTTTGAGTTTCTATTTGCAAGTTGAAGGTGATTATCGCTTACAATATTTAAAACCAGCTAACTCAAAGGCTGCCAAAAAATTTATTCAAAATCCAATCGTGAGTATCACCGATAACCAGGGCAACAAAATTGACAGCAAACAATTTTTTCCTGATTCACAATCACTCAATTTGCTCCATCATAATACTGTCTCAAAAATAGAAAAACAGCCATCCATACAACTAATATCAAAAGCACCAGAGGCGAAAACCTCCGATAAAAATAAACCGCTTCAATCCGATGCTGAAGAAAGATTATTATTTTGGTGGCAACAGGCCAGTCAACAACAACGTCAATCCTTTCTAGATAAAATTAATCAGTCAAATTAGGTCATAACGGTGGAAACTATTAACCTTTTCGGAGCATTATTACTCGGCTTAATGGGGGCCGGACATTGTTTAGCCATGTGTGGCGGTATTATATCTTCACTCTCAGTCACATCGGCAGCCAATGCCGAGAAAAAAAATTGGCACTTTATTGTCATTTATCAAATCGGGCGGATCACCAGTTACACTTTGTTTGGAGCCATCGCTGGCTGGTTTGGTTTGCAATTTAGCCACTTAAGTCCATTACCT
>JAUUYO010000115.1 GCA_030590405.1 Kangiellaceae bacterium | reverse complement strand
GCGGTGGCAATTTGCTTGCCGATGGTCATCAATATGTTTTTGTCTGACTCTTCGTAGGTGATATCTTTTCGGTAACTTTGTACAGCCAACACGCCAAAAGTTCGATCTTGATCTTTTAATGGCACACCAAGGTAAGAGGCATAGTCGGAACCATTTTTTGCTTTGCCATCTTCTTTTTTTCGATTAAAGAGGATCACCTTTCCATCGCTCAATATCCGCTCTGTGAACCCTGCTCTCTTATTTTTTTCATTCATTGTCCGCTCTTCAGGTCTCGTATCACGCCGTTCCACATGGTATAAAAACTCAACAACCTGATCATCGTCTGATAAAAGTGCAATATACTCGTTTTCAACATACATCAGTTTTGAAATAAGTTGATGTACCCTTTTGAAAAACTCGTCCAGGCTACTTGTGGTGCTGACCAGGTCGGTAATTTTAAATAGCGCCGCTTGAATGTTTTCACTTTTTTTGCGTTCCTCGATCTCAATCGCCATCGCATGGTTAATCTGATTGAGGGATTCTGTTCGCTCAAAAACTCGATTTTCCAGGGTGCGATTTGCCTCAAGCAGTTCTTGTTCAGCCAGTTTGTTTTTGATCAATAAGGCGATTTGGCGCGAAACAAACTGTAAAATATTTTCTTCTTTTTTTCCGTAAATGATCTCAGGATCATAGCTCTGAATAACCATCGCTCCGAGCAATTCGTTTTTATAACAAAGTGGTACTCCGAGCCAATCGGCAGCATTCGAACCACGGGGGTCGATGGTACCAGCGCTCTCTAGTTCTTTAACTTCTTGCATATTCAAATGGATCATTTCACCCGTCCGAAGTAAATACCCTGTCACGCTTTTACGTAGATCTTTTTGAGTCAATATGCCTAAATCCTGCACATTAACTTCGGTATCAACCTCATCAATAAAATATACAAATTGCATCCGATCTGATTTTTGATCATAAAGTGCGATGAAAAAATTAGCCGCATAAGTTAGGCGTGCAATAATGGCATGAATTTTCTCATAATAATCTGCCATCGAATCACTGGAAATACCTAGTTCGGTTATTTCATAAAGAGCCGATTCGACATCAGTAGAATATTGATTGATTTTTGTTTTCTTCTTGCTCAATCTCAGTCAACTCCAAGTACTTGCTGTTCTATTTCATCAACAGCACTTTGTTTTAAAACGATGATAGCGATCCGTCGGTTGATAGGCGCATAAGGCTGCGCCTTATTAAATAAAATGGAAGAAGAAAAACCTTCAACTCTAGCGATCTTTTTTTCACTGACTCCGCTAGCATTTAATACTCTTCTTGCAGCATTTGCCCGATCGGCAGAAAGCTCCCAGTTGCCGTAATCTTCTCTTTCAGTAAAAGGCGTTGCATCAGTATGGCCGGTAACACTCAATTTATTAGGTACTTGAGCTAATACTGTGGCTAGCCCTTTAAGAATTTGTTTTGAATAATATTTAAGCTCAGCGCTAGCGCTATCAAACATCGGTCTTTTATCTTTATCGACAATTTGAACTCTCAGTCCACTTGGAGTGATGTCGATAAATACTTGATCTTTAAAATCTTTAAATGCATCGCTGGTTGCAACCAGTTCTTCTAAATCCAGTTTAAGCACTTCCAGTTGTTGCAATTCCTGCTGCTCGGCCAAATCTGTAATTTGTTGTTGGTCCAACTCAACCTCATCAGGCAGATTTACATCTGGTGCTTCGATTTGGATCACGGCCTTATCCGCCCCTCCCTCGCCAACTATCTCGGTAGTTGCGCCAGATTTATTGGCGACACCCGCAGGATCGTTAAAATATCCTGATATCGCGGCTCTTTCTTCTTCGCTGGTATTGCCCATTAGCCATAGTAATAAAAAAAACGCCATCATCGCCGTGGCAAAATCGGCAAAAGCCACTTTCCAGCTGCCGCCGTGAAAATCATGGCCACCTTTTTTGATCCGCTTAATGATGATCGGTTTAAGGGTTTGTATTTCGTCATTCATACTTGCTTTGCTCTAGATCTGAAATTATCAACTAATAACCCGCTACTACTTATAGCCTCTAACGCATTCCTCTAATTCATAAAAGCTGGGCCTGACATTGGAAAACAACGTTTTCCGACCAAATTCCACCGCAATTTGAGGAGGCATGCCATTAATTGAGGCCAATATACTAACTTTCATACACTCATAAAATTTGGCCTCTTCGTTCGCCATATTCTCTAGTGCATTGGCGGTAGGTGCTACAAAACCATAAGCAAGCAATATACCTAAAAAAGTACCGACCAATGCGGCAGCCACATGTAAACCTAATTCTTCAGGCGGGCCACCGAGCGCCCCCATGGTAATCACGATCCCCAACACGGCGGCAACAATACCAAAGCCCGGTAGGGCATCAGCCACTTTTGCCAACGCATGAGATGGCGCAGATATTTGATGGTGGTGGGTTTCCAGCTCTATATCCATCAGGTTTTCCAACTCATAAGAGGTCATATCGCCAATCACCATCAGCCTCAAATAATCGCAAATAAATTCCAATACATGCGCATCACCAGTTACTGACGGAAATCGAGTGAATACTTCACTGGTTTCAGGGTCATCAATATGTCGCTCAACCGCGATTAACCCTTCTCGTCGGATGATATTAAATAGTTGGAAAAACAGTGCCAGCAATTCCATATAGAGCACTTTGTTGTATCGATTGCCCAAAAATAATCGCGGTAACTGCTTAAAGGTGCCAAGTGTCACGCTACCGGGATTGGCAATAATAAAGGCCCCACCGGCGGCACCTAAAATAATTAACAATTCAAATGGTTGCCACAAAGCAATCAGCTCGCCATGCGATAAGACAAAACCGCCGAGAACAGCTGCCAGCACTACAACAGCGCCGATTAGTACATTCATTGTTTATCAACCCGTCATTTGCAAAAGAATAGTTAGGGTCTGTTATCCACAGCCCCTAGATAAATATAGCCAATTTTGCCAAGTTTCGCCGAGAAGATAGCATTTACCTGACATTTGAAATTTCTTGCTACAAAGATAATTGTGCTCAACAGGGTAAATTAGGGTAAAATTCCGGCAAATGTTCTTTCGGAACCCTTAGTTGTATGGCTTTAGTGGACAGTATTAAAATCTTTTTTCAGTATATTTTACCCAAACACGGTGTTTCTATATTGGCGGGCAAACTGGCCAACGTGCGCACCCCCTGGTTTAAAAATCAATTTATTCAACGATTTGCCAAAACCTATCAAATCGATATGAGCAATGCGGTCGAGCCAAAATTAACCAATTATGCCTGCTTTAATGATTTTTTTACCCGCGCGATTGACCTGAACTCTCGCCCCATCAATACCGATAAAAATAGCTTTTGCTCCCCGGTAGACGGCGCGATGAGTCAATTCGGAAAAATTGAGTCGGGACGAATAATTCAGGCCAAACAACACCACTACTCGGCACTTGAATTATTAGGCGGCGATCAACAGCAGGCAAGCTATTTTGAAAATGGTGAGTTTTGCACCATTTACCTGGCACCCAAAGACTATCACCGGATCCACATGCCATGTGATGGTGAGCTGATTTCCATGACCCATGTACCGGGACAACTGTTTTCAGTCAACCCACTCACCGCGCAAAACGTACCCAAACTGTTTGCCCGCAATGAAAGAGTCGTCAGCCTGTTTGAAACCGAATTCGGGAAAATGGCGCTGATCGCCGTAGGCGCCACCATTGTTGGCAGTATCGAAACTACCTGGGCTGGAAATATCACCCCGCCGAGCCGAAAATCAGTCAAGCAGTGGGATTATGCTGATAAAAAAATCAGCTTGGAAAAAGGCGAAGAAATGGGCCGATTTAAGCTGGGTTCCACCGTCATATTGTTAATGGAAAGTAAAAATTGGCAATGGGATGACTCGGTTCAATTGGAGCAAGATGTCATCCTGGGGCAAAAGTTGGTGAGCTTTGAATAGATAAGAATCAGGGTTCCATACTAAAATCTATCTCCATAACTCTCAAGGATCGGTTATTAATGCTGGCCTGATATCGTATGAGTCAAATAAAAGTAAACAGTATTTTTACACATTTTCGAAAGTGGCGTGGTTCTATATCGGCCATAAGCTAGTTCAATTCTGCCAAAAAGTACGGATTTTGGTTATTTCTGGTTAAATTTTCAATGAATGACGCTTTTTGTGGTGTAATAAGCTAATCGATGAACTTATCTCACCGTCACTTAATAAAATTATTTATAGCCATGTAAGTTAAAACTGCCCCATGACCTAAAGCCGGTTGATCCCATTTAACGCCGCCACTCGATAAGCTTCTGCCATGGTCGGATAATTAAAGGTATGATTGGTAAAATACTCGATAGTATTACCCTCCCCTTTTTGCGACATGATCGCCTGGCCGATATGTAAAATCTCGGCGGCCTGATCGCCAAAACAATGAATGCCGAGTAACTCTAACGTATCGCGATGAAATAGTAATTTCAAAACGCCCGCATCTTCACCTGTGATTTGCGCTCTGGCGATGTCTTTAAAATAAGCCTTACCCACTTCGTATGGTACTTTGGCTTTGGTCAGTTCGCTTTCGGTTTTGCCCACGCTGCTGATTTCTGGGATGGTATAAATCCCGGTGGGAATATCTTCGATTAACGGCGGTCGGTCTCGATTAACGATCCTGGAAGATGCGATCCGTCCCTGATCATAAGATGCGCTAGCAAGCGCTGGCGAACCCACCACATCGCCTACCGCAAATACGTTATCCACTTCGGTGCGATAATGTTGATTGACATCCAACTGGCCTCGGCTATTGGCATTTAGTCCGATGGCTTGTAAATTCAAGGTTTCGGTATTACCCGCCCGACCATTAGCCCACAAGAAAATATCGGACTTGATGAGTTTACCACTTTTAAGGCTCAGCAAGACTTCACTGTCTGTACTTTGCTGTGACTGAAATTGCTCGTTATGTCTGATCAAAACGCCAAGGCTTCGCAAGTGATAACTGAGCGCATCAGAAATCTCACCATCCATATAGCTGAGTAGTTTATTGCCGGGATTCACCAGATCAACTTTACAGCCCAATCCGTTAAAAATTGACGCATACTCACAACCGATCACTCCGGCACCATAAATAGTAATCCGCTTCGGCGTATCGATGAGGGTTAAGATCTTGTCTGAATCAAAGACTCTTGGGTGGGTAAAATCAACGCTGTCCGGCTGATAAGGTCTGGAACCAGTAGCAATAATAAAGTGCTCTGCCTGCAAGATGACTTCGGGATCTTTACCGTTATTAACGGCAATACTGTTGGCATCTTGAAAACACGCCACCCCATGAAAAATATCAAGGTGGTTTTTACTATAAAAACGAGCCCGCATACTAACTTGCTTGGCCACAACCTCTTTGGCCGATCGTAAAACCTGTTCAAAAGTTAGCAATTTAGGTTCACTGATCGCCCTGAACATCGGGTTACGATTGAACTTCATCATCGAATGAACTGAATGGCGTAAGGTTTTTGAAGGGATGGTGCCCTGATGAGTACAATTACCGCCAACTCGTTTTCTCGCGTCAACCAACGCCACCGATAAGCCGCTTTTATGAGCGTTCATGGCGGCACTTTCACCGGCGGGACCGGTTCCGATAATAACTAAGTCAAATTGATGATTCATGATTTTGCTGCTAGTATTTTTTAGTATCGATTTTTTGAGGGGCGGTATTATCAAGTAAACTTCCGCATTATGCTAGTCGCATAGCTTGTTAATAAAGAACTAATCAGCATAATCAAAAATGAAAGCGGCTACTCAAAATAAGCCTCAAGCATTTTTCATTATTCGGTCCTTTTATCAAAACGATTAGTGACTACTACAACAGCCGCCGTTTGCATCATTCGAATCTTGAAGCTGGACTGGCGGACAAGGCACAGTGCCATAAGAGCAGAAAACACAACAATCTCCTGCAAGCGGTTTTAACAAGGTATGACAACTGACGCATTCATGAAACCACTGACAGGCATCAGTTGGCATCGTCAAAATTTGTTGAAATTGACATTCAGGGCAGCGGAGTTCTGATTCTAAAATAACCGGTGTCATTCGCTTTTACGGTATTGATTGAGTGATGCTATAAACCGTTTTGGGTTATCCACTCCCAGATATATGGACTTAAACTTTCCATCTTTTAAGTGGAGCACGACGTTTGGATTGCCCGAAAGATTAAACCTTTTAATATACTTCGATCTGGCGATAGAAGTTAAGTTGACTTGCACTGACTTTATTTTGTCCGTTGGAATGACCATCGGATTCCAAATGCCATATCTAATCACTATTTTCTTGTCATCAACGGAAATAGGACGAATGGCTATCGCTTTGTATTCTGCAAAAAAGAAAACTAGTCCAGCCAAAGTTAACGCTGAAACTACATTCGCGGCCAATGGTGAATAGAAAAAATGAAGTAACAAATGAACGATCGGCAATTCAAATAAGATTAAGATGATGAATCCCAGTAAGTTACTTTGTGTTCCGTCTTTTAGATGACAGCTAAAATGATGCTTGCCTCCAAAATTTTCACTTTTGATTCTTTTGGAGAAAAAAACATAACTCCAAACACGTGCTTCAAAGGATATTAGATTTGCGACGATGCCATTTCCGAAGATTCTCTTAACAGGTTCAGAGATAGCTTCGTCAGGATCAGTTCGATTAGATAACGATGTCTTAATAGCCAATATCACGGTTAGAATCGTGGTGAGTTCTAACACCACAAAAGCCAATATAGCCAGGTAACGCCCTGATTCTAAATAGGACCAAATAAATTTATTTTGCTCAGGAATAATATAGCTACCAACAAGAATGATGATACAACTATAGGCGATAGATTTCAAAATCGCTTGCTTCTTTTCTTTCAAACAAATGAAACACAAAATAGGTAAAACGATCAGGCCATCAATCAAATAGAACCATTCGAATTTAGCCTGACCAAAGTCATTGAATATATTGTTCGTTTGATAGTAAAAAGACCACCATAAAGAAATAACAACAAGGAATATTAGAGGTATATTCTGTTTTCTTACTAGCTTCATTGAGGTCTCAATTGACAAATCTAATCAAAATACTATGTGCTGTTTTTACCCTAAGCCCCATAAACAACCCGCTCACTACGCAATAATCGAGTTAAAACAATTACAATAACCGCGGTTAACAAAAGAGTCACACCGGAAGCAGTAGCAAAGTTAGCCATATCCATGCCTTCTCCGCGAAACACATTGGTTAGCAGTTGTTGTTGGCCCAGGATAGGTACGTTAAACATCCAGTCAGCCGATTTTGCACCACCAACCATTGTTGCAATTACGGTTGCCATAGGAATGAAACTGACCATTCCCAGATAACTCTGCGCTTCTTTAAACGATTTGGCGAACAAGCAGGTTAACATTTGCATCGATGCAGCAAAGAGTGCCATCGGCACTAACATTAGTATGATATTAAGTTGCATACCAAAGGTTAATTTCGGATCCACACCTAATGCTTTTAACGACACAAAATCCAGCGCTATCGCCGTCATCACCACCGATATGATAGTTGCCAACAGTCCAAAACTGACTACGGTAAAGTATTTACCTAACATGATTTGCAGTGAAGACAATGGATGTACCAACAATGGTTCTAAAGATTTTCTTTCTCTTTCCCCAGCGGTGGTATCAATTGCGGTTGGTGCGCTACCAAAAAAAGCCGCCATCAAAATAAACATCTGCAAACCAGCTAAAATTTGTCCTGCTCTACTGGCATCGGTGGAGTAATCTCTATCCTCGATAATCACGGCTCTCGAAATGGCCGGATTAACGCCACGAACCATCAATCGCATCGAGCCAATATTTGCTGCATATCCCTGGATCAACCGATTTAAACGTCGCACAACCGCTTTGGATTTGTCCAGAGAGTTATCCGAATGCAGATACACCGATGCAGGTTCAGACTTAGAAAATTTTTCAGCGTAGTCATCAGGAATTTCTAACACCACTTTGATTTTCTCTGATTGAATATCCTGCTTTGGAATACCTTGATAGTCTTCGAATTTAATTTCTTTATCTTGATCTTTAAGGAAACCGATTAAATCCGGCGCATTTTGCTGTCCAATGATCTGCACGGTTAATTCATCACTCGAAATTCTGGTTTTGGCAATCATATGAAACATAAAAGTCATCAGAATTGGCGCCAATAATGCTGGCAGCATCGCCATCATCAACGCCCGTCGGTCACGCATACTGTCTTTTATTTCTTTTTTAAATATTGCTTTAACACGATTCAAAGACTTTTTATTTAACTGACTCATAATGCGATCCCCTCATCGGTTCCAATTAGCGTAACAAATGCATCTTCCAGTGACTCTTTACCGGCTTGCTGACAGAGTTGTTCAGGTGTCCCCTCAGCCACCACCTTGCCTTCAGCCATAATGTAGATATGATCACAAAGAGCCGAGACTTCCGCCATCACATGGCTGGAAAATAATATACATTTTCCCTCATCTCGCAAACGCCTGAGCAGTTCTCTTAACATCCGAATACTCATCACATCCAGGCCATTGGTCGGCTCATCTAAAATCAGGTTTTGCGGTCCATGGATAAGCGCTCTGGATAATGCCACTTTCATTTGTTGACCGTGAGAAAAGCCTTTGCATTTGCGATCGAGTAAATCTTCGATATCAAAATAATCCTGAGTTCGTTTAATCGCCGAGTTTAATTGTTCGCCAGAAAAGCCATGCATCTCGCCATAAAATTCTAAATGTTCACGTGTGGTTAAACGGTCATACAAACCTATACTATCGGGAAAAACCCCCATATTGGCCGCCGCAGAAACAATGTCTTGACTGACATCAACAC
Organism: Kangiellaceae bacterium; assembly: GCA_030590405.1. Lineage (GTDB taxonomy): Bacteria > Pseudomonadota > Gammaproteobacteria > Enterobacterales > Kangiellaceae. The sequence goes on along the minus strand of JAUUYO010000115.1, from coordinate 1,745 downwards.
CATCGATAAAAGCCTGTCCCTGATCGGGCTTTTGCAACCCATAAAGCGTTCTTAAGGTGGTGGTTTTCCCTGCCCCATTGGGGCCGAGTAATCCGGTAATACTGCCGTTTTGCGCTTTAAGCGATAACCCGTCGACCGCGGTCACTTTTCCGAAGTGCTTGTGTAGATTTTGTACTTCAATCATTATTTGTCTCCCCAATCACTTTTCCCTGGTTATTATTTTCTTCGACATTGTTTTTTTCAGCGGTCAAACTAACCGTACTGGAAGGGCCATTACCATCGATAAAAAAGCTTGGCCGGGTTATTGTATTTAGACAACTACCATCAATATTATCCAGATTACCTTGAGTCACAAATTGAGTCATTAAGTCCGGCGCACAGCCTTTAGGACCAACATTGTGGCCGGTATTGGCGGCAACCAGATGTTTTGAGTTGGTCATCAGTTCTTGCATTTTTTCTCCCCAGCGCTCCGGGGTTACCGGATCAATTGCGCCAGAAAGAATTAGCGTTGGCACACTGGAAGTTAATGCTTGATTGTAAATTTCAGGCAGTGGCGCTTTTGGCCAAACGCTACAACCATTTTTAAAAAAGTTAATAAAAGCATCCCCGACAAAACCTTTGTTGGTTTCATTGGCAATCGCTTCATCAGTAATGCGAGAAAAATCCTCTGAACATAAAACGCTCATTTGCGCGCCAAGCGCCATATTACCATCACCGAAGGCTGCCATTAATCCAGATAATGCCCTGAAATCTTTTACTTTGGCTTGTTGAATAATGATAGGAATTAATCGGCTATAATCTGGAACATAAAGAATATTTCGAACGGCGTTTACAAAAGCGTTGCGGGTGATGACAAAGGTGGTCAATTTACCGGTATTGGCATCATTCATAGTCACTTCATAACCGCTCTCACCGAAAGCAGTAAGCACATGATCAAAATCTTGTTCTAATGATGGAAACGCTGACTGGCATTCACTGTTAAGTTGGCAATCTTTAAATAGCGCCTGAATGGCCCGCTCGGCATCTTCATTGGCGTACAAAGGCACTTTATTGGCGAGTGGTGCAACGCCGTCCATAATGATGGTTCTCACCTGCTCAGGAAACTGATTCACATACAATAGCGCCGAGCGAGTGCCCCAGGAAACCCCGTAGAGATTCACTTTGTCATACCCCAAGGCAACCGTGATATCGTGAATATCCTGATTGGCCAGATCCTGGGTATATTTAGTCACATCCGCATCAAGCTCGGTCAAACATTCGGTCAAAACCTCTCTCATCAATTTGGCCACTTGTTCATCACTCAATGATAAAGAGTCATCTTCCGGCTGCTCACAACTTAACGGGTGCGAGCTACCCATGCCGCGCTGATCGATCAAAATTACGTCACGATTTTCATGGATTTCCTGAAAGGCCGCAGATACAAATTGCCCCATATCACGAGCACCCTGCCCCGGACCACCGGCAAAAAACACCAACGGATCGGCTTCTTTAGCTTCGGTGACCGAAGGCACCACGGCAAATTCAATATCGATTTTTCGCCCTTTGGCAGCGACCCGATCTTCAAACACCGAGTATTTGCCACATAGTACTTCTTGTGAATAATGAGGGATGTGGCAATATTCCAGTTCCATTTCACCCATGATTATTTTACCTTCGGTTGCCGCCATCAGCTGGGGCATGGTAAATAACAGGGCGGCGGCGATAAGTTTTTTCATTGAGTTTTCTCCTGACAATGAAGGTGATGT
>JAUUYO010000249.1 GCA_030590405.1 Kangiellaceae bacterium | reverse complement strand
TTATAAGGTAAAATATTCATAAGCCTTGAGTTGTTGCACCCGTTGGGTGGTGGTCTGTTTGGTTGCAAACCATTATACAGCCAAGGCTTCCTTGATTTTAGCTTTTTCTATAATGAGATTCAGGTAAATAACTTGAAATGGCAAAAAATAAAAAGTTGTTGAGACTAGGGGATGTTGATCTTTGAAAGATCAATATCCCCTAAAGTACACTGTATTAAATTCTAGTTAATTTTTAGGTCGGGTGTCATTTCTGGTGACTCAGATAAATAGTTTAACTTGAACCAGTTTCTTGCTAAGCCCGTTGCCAGAATTGCGTTATACTTGCGCTCTGTTGATTTTTGTAAACCGTTACCGCCGATGAATTTATCCCGCCATAACTATCGACGTACCACTTTAATCTTTGATGATCAGGAAAAACTAGCCACTATTTTATCCCGCCACACTCAATCATCACGTGTTTTATCCGTCAGCCCAGTCTCCACAGAGCTGCAGTCTCAAGAAAATCTTATAATAATCACCCCTGACAATGTTAACCGATACCTTGGCCAGGAGTTTGACTGTATATTTTTCGACGCCCGAAAGGGTTTTGATGTTAACGCGTTTACCGCAATAACTGGAACTCTGGTTGGCGGAGGCGAATTGGTTTTGAATCTATCATCGCCGTTGGCTAACCAGCTAAAACACAATAAAACCGCTTATCAGGAAAACCAGACAACAAGCCCGTTGCTCATCCGATTTGTGCAAAAAATACAATCTTCACTGGATGAACAACAGCGACAGGCAGCAGCAGGTGTCAACAGCGATAAGCATGCAGAACAACAACAGGTGATAGACAAAATAAAACGATGTGCGCTTGGTCATGCCAAACGTCCTCTGGTCATTACAGCCAACCGAGGACGAGGAAAATCAGCTTGTTTGGGTATGGCAGCGGCAGATCTTGTGATTCAAAATAATAAACAAATCATTATTACAGCCCCGCGAAAAGCCAATGTGAAGATTTTTTATCAACATGCCATCCAACAATGTTTAAGCCAGCAAAAGACAAAAAGCACTAACGATGACTCCGCCAATATCACCAATAGCATTACCTTTATAGCACCTGATGAGTTGCTCAACAATAAACCAGAAACCAGCTTACTGATTGTTGATGAAGCTGGTGCAATTCCAGTTCAAATGTTGCAAGAGATGATGACTCACTATAATCGAGTGGTCTTTTCCACCACGGTTGACGGTTATGAAGGCAATGGTCGCGGTTTTGACATCCGGTTTAAAGCAACCTTGGTAAAAAAATTTCCTCAATGGCGAGCGGCGACGCTTAAACAACCGATGAGGTGGCCGATAGATGATCCGCTCGAAGCCGCTCTCAACGATGCTTTTTTGCTTAGTTGCGCAACTGAGAAACAATTACCCCCTTCCCAGGCAAAACTTGATGGTGCTGAGCTTCAATTAATCGAATCTCAATCAATCAAGTTCCAATCAATCGTAAAGTCAAAACTTCACCAAGATGAATCACTCTTAAGGCAAATCTATGGCCTGCTAGTCAATGCCCATTACCAAACTAGGCCCAGTGATTTAGATAGAATTCTATCGGATAAGTCTTTGTTGGTGTTTATCGCCTTTTATCAGAAACAACTTGTTGCAACGGCTCTTATCAGTGAAGAAGGCAACCTGTCCGTTGAACAATGCCAGGCAATTGAGCGAGGAAAAGTGCGCCTGGCTGGTCATTTATTACCGCAATCATTAATGGCTTATCAGGGCGATGTACAAGCCGGAGAATTTAAATTTTGGCGAGTGATGCGGATCGCCGTTAAGCCCGAATTCCAGAGAAATAAGATAGCCAGCCAACTGATCAAGCATATCGAAAAACAAGCAGCCAACGCTTCCGTTGATGTGTTAGGTACCAGTTACTCGTTGACCCCGGATATCATTCAGTTTTGGTATCAATTAGACTTCAAATGTAGCCGATTAGCACTCCGAAAAGATTCATCAACAGGAAGTTACCCCGGTGAATTTATGAAACCAACAAGCAGTTCAAAAGCCGCAGCAATCACAAGTTTCAAGACCGCACTATCTCGCTTTGAAAGAGCTTTTTATTATTCGATGACGGCGAGTTACTCTACTTTCGAACCGGCAATTTTATTGTGTATCATCCAAAATCAATTTAACCAGCAAGTGAATCAACCACCTGAAAAAATTATTGCTGATGTTTTAAGATACACTGAAAAAGCCAGAAGTTTTGAAATGGTAGAATGGCAACTACACCAGTTTATCGTGTGGTGTTTAACTCAAGTTCAGCTCGAAGAAAAACTCTCCAGCTCGGAAAAGTATCTTTTGATAGCAAAGCTATTGCAAAATAAACCTTGGCAAACGGTTATCAAAGAATTTGAATTGAGTGGTAAAAAACAGGCTGAACAAGCAGTGCGAGAAACAATTGCGAAACTAGCAATGTTGTTAACTTCACAATAATAAATAACTAAAAATTATAAACCAGAGTAAAGGCAGTTATGGTATCCAACTGCTCAGCATCACCGCGCACATCTGATTGGTGAGTGGCTGTGAGAGATAGTTTAAGTGCCAGACTTTCCGCAACATTTGCACTCAAGCCTGCATAAAACTTAGTGACAGTATTATCATCACCAACATCCGCAGATAATTTTTGTTCAAACTTTGAGTTTTTAGAAATATCCCAGGCAAAGTGTTCAGCCAATCGAAAAATAGTTTCGTTGATCGCTTCTTCCGAGAGCAACAAAGTTTCTTTCTTTTGGGTTTTTCGATAACCAATACCGAGTTCAAGGTCCAGTTTGGATGTATCACTGGTTATAAATCCAAAACCTCGTCCAGCAGAGACCGAGGTTTGATAGTCGTTATCAGAAAATCGATCGTCATCATAATTCGCCAGCACAAAGGCATAGGCCGTTTCTGAGTATTTATAATCTGTTTTTCCTTGAATAAAATAGCGCTCTGCATTAGTTTCAACCTGCGAAGTCGTATCATTTTCGGCAGAACCAAATATCGAAATAATCTCTAAAGAATTTCGCCACTTCTCTACTTCGTAAGTGACCGCGACACTTGTATTAACGGTAGTTGTGTCAGTATTACCAGAGGTTGCAACATAGCCAAATTCGATATTCGCTTTCCATACAGACTCTTTGGACGGCGTTTTTTGGTCTGCTTGAGGTGTTTCTTCAGCAAAAACACCTTGGGCAAAAATGAGCAGCAAAAATGCGAGTAAACTGGCGGTTGTCATTCTCATAACAGTTCCTTAAATGATCGTATTTATCCAGCGCATACTAACAGCCAACTTAAAAAAATTGAAGCAATTGCATGGCTATTTCTATCTTATAATTGCCATGCATAAGAAAACTTCATAAAAACGGTCCTATCAACACGTCGCAAACGGTCAAGCTCAGTGGTTTTAAACCCTTGATCCGAATAGCCCAGATAAAACAGGGTAAAAGGATTTACCCTGTAGGAATACAACCATTGGCTGGCAAACGATTTATCTGAGCGTTCACTATCGGCTTGCATGGTGAACCGCAGGAAACTATTCACGTCTATTTGATAAGCCGCTCTAAAATTATACAAATTGATATCAAACACCGTTTGATCGGTAACCTGTAACCGCTGATCAATGTATTCCACGGTTAACTTTAAATGCTGGTTGAGCTGGTAATTAATATTAGTGATCAAAGTATTGATATCGCCTTTTCTCTGTTTAAACGGATCGGTTCTATCAGAAAAATCAATTTCATTGCCCCATACATAATCCAAAATGAGATCAAATCCAGATATTGGCGTTATTTCAAGATAGGCGTTATAACTATTTAGTTGATATACCTGATCTAAAAATAGTTCATCAACCGTCGAAAAACTAGCCGATATTAGCGATTGATACTGGCTAAAAACTTCTAATTGTAGTGAACGATCCTGAGCAAGTAGTTTGCCATCTAGATCATCCGATCGCTGCCAACGCGTAGACACCGCAATATTTGTCCACCACTGAGCCTGCTTTTCAGGATACCAATTGCGGAGCACCGTGACAGCATTGCTGGTCCAGTTGCTGCGACTAACAAAGCCGCTATCTGCACGGAAACCTTCACCAAAACGATGATGGCTTAATTGCCATTCCCAATCTCTTGCAGCATGAGTATAATTGACTGAAAAGGCATTGCCGGAAATTTCTGCATCTTGCTCAAAGCCTTCTGCTAACTGGACTTCCAAAGGATATTGATTCTCAGATGACATGATCTGAAACCTGAAATAATCCGATTGACCAAACCAGTATTTACCATCAACCGCTAACATATTGTTAGAATAATCCTGCGCTTCTCTTTCTGTATAGGTTGCTCCAATATTGCCCTGCTCGCCAAGATCATAACGGTAGCGCAATATCTGATTTTCACTTTGCCTACCCACTAAACTAATTAATCGAGAACTCTGATTTCCGGGAAGCAGAAAGGTCGTATCCTTATCGGTAAGACTCATTAAGCCATAAGTGTGCTTATCCTGTTTACCTGTGATTTTTAAACCATATTCCGGCTCGGCAAAAATCTTAGTATGAATAAATCGGCTCCAGTTAGAAAAATAGTCCGCACCATCTAAAAAAAACGGGCGTTTTTCCGGAATAAAGACGGCAAATCGTTTATTAACCTCTAATTGCAGCGCATCCGCCTCAACCTGGGAAAAATCGGGATTGATAGTAGCGTTTAAAAAAGTATTTTGATTGATCCCCCAACGTAAATCCAGGCTTTCACGGGT
>JAUUYO010000140.1 GCA_030590405.1 Kangiellaceae bacterium | reverse complement strand
ATGAATTTTTGCAGAAATTCAGGATTGGTATGCTGAATATCATCCAGATACAGCATGACATTGTTACCCATTTCCAGCGCCAGATTGAGTTTTTCCAGCTCTTGCCGAGCCGCACTATTGTCTGCTTGTTCGGGATCAACTGAAGTCACATTATGACCGATGACCGGACAATTGATCTTCATAAAAATCAACCCTAATCGATCAGCAACATATTCCATTAAGGTTGTTTTACCGTAACCCGGTGGCGAGATCATTAATAATAACCCCATTAAATCAGTACGTTTTTTATCTCCAACGGTGCCAATCTGCTTAGCGAGGTTATCGCCAATCAGAGGAAGATAGACATCGTTAATCAATTTATTTCTAACGAAAGAAGAAAGTGGTTTGGCTTTAAACTCTTCCAGTCTCAATATTTGGCGTTGCTCATCGACCACTTGAGAGCGGGCCTTATGATAGGCGTCGTAACCCGGTAAAACGATAGACTCATGAAAGGCATTTCGATCGAGAAAATCATCCAGTTGGATCGTCAAACAACGATTTTCGATTCTGTCATGATGACCAATCAGCCCTTCCACTTGCAATTGAATATCAATTTGGCGGTCGGCTCTGTCAATCCGCTGCTCCGCATTCAAAATACCGATCGCTTCACCAATAAAATTTTGGTATTGGGATTTATCCTGCGAGTTCACAAAAGCAGTCAACCAACTTTCTGCGATCTGCCAGCGTTTACCAATTTGCCCCTTAATGTCAGACAATGCCTTTTGATAGTCTGCCCAGATACTGTGGGTATCCAGATGAGTTTTAAATGCATCACACAACTGACGTGCGTATTTACTGGTAGCAAAACTCACTTTGGTTTGAGCTAACTCTTCCACCAAATATTCGCTGGAATTTCGTAAAACCAAGGGTTCGAATGCCAAGTTATTTTGCTCAACAAAAGCTATGAGTTGTTGCTCGATTTCTGCTGCCAGGATTTGTTTAGCTTTGGTATCAGTAAATATACAGGCCATGTGACCGGCAGTTTTTGCTCTCTGGTGCCAGAGTTTCTGGCTCTTGCCTGCCTGGCAGTTAGCCCAATAAATGCAAGCAAGCCCGCGAGACAATGGCGAGTACTTAAATACTCCTGCAGTTTCGTATACGCTAACAAATTGTTTGAGTATCAGCGCGGTATCATGATCGTGAATCCCCTTTTCATAACCTTCCCGAAAACGTGGCGAAGCAAAACCGCTAACCAGAACAGTCAATTTTTTAATATCTGTTGCTGCCGTAGTAAGATTTGACCAGGACAAATTGTCAGTTTTACACTCGGCCGCTTTGAGTATTTTGTAAGCCAGGTATTCTGACCGATAAAGTTCATCAGTTTCCGACGGAACCGTCATCGCCCAATAATCGGATAACTCGTTTAGTAGTTGATTCTTAAGCGGTTCAAAATAATCAGTGCCCGTTAAACGAATATAAAGCTCTTTGTCTTTCGGCAGTATAGTGAGGTCCAAATCCTGCTTATTCACTGCGAACTTATGTCGTGGGCCTAATTTAATCACCTTTCCATCAGACTCAAACAAATCACTTTTATCGCGTAGTGAACGGATTGCCTGTTGTTTAGCGGCTTTTAACTGTGAGTCTAAATCTTCCGCCTTAACGCTATCATCATAACTATGAAGCTGCTCAATAATATCGCGAATTTTGTTAACCAGTCCATCAGCAGCGAAAAACGTATTTAACTCATCCTGTTCACTGAATCGTTTAATTCGTCTTTGCACGCTTTGTAATATTCGCTCACCGGCACTGGCTAAGGATTGCGCTTTACGCTGGCGCTGCTCTATCAGGCTTTGTTTATGCTCTTCAAATACCTCGAAAATTTCATCACGTTTAGTAATAATATCTGCTACAAAATCATCATAATCACTGAATTCGCCTTCTAGTTCTTCCAATTGCATTAATAGCCTGGAAACTTGCTCGTCACATTTTTCTGGCGTGGTTGATAATCCGATCGCATTATGAATACTTTGATTGAGTAATTTTAATCGTGCTCCAAATTGAGCTATCGCCTCAGCGCTGCCCATATTTTTTCGTTGATGATCTAACTCGGCTTTTTGCTGATTTAATTTACCGTACAGTTCCGAAACCGAATCAACAATACGGGTTTGCACTGTGGCATCTTCGACTTTTAAACTCGCCATCATTTCAGAAATCAGATCAAGCCCTTGGGCGAGCTGTTCAATCGATTCAAGGTGAGGTTTAAGCCCAGCATTGGTTGCTGATTTTTTTGACTGCTTAGCTATCGTTTCCAAAGTTGTATAATAGCGATTTAGCGCTCCATCCGAAGCTAAAAAATCAACGGTTTGCTGACTTAAATTTAATTCGACTTGTTCAATCGATTGATCCAGTTCGTTGATTTTAACAGTATCGATATAACGGTATTCCCTGATCGTCATTAAATGACCACGGTATTGTCGGATCTTATTGAGCCCATCGACATAATCTTGTGGCGAATGCCAACTCTCAGGCTCTATGTGTCGCAAAATTTCTTTTTGACTGGCTTCCGCTTCATTTAGCGCCAAGCCGGATTGTTTGCGAATGCTTTCGACTTTTTCATATTCATCGATGACCGATTCGGCGGTCTTACCGATTTGTTTTATTAAATCTGAAATGGATTTAAGTTCAGCGCTGTCTAGCCAGAAATAAGCGTCAAATATTTTTTCACATTGATTGCTGAGTTCATTATAGTGATGAGCCGATACCTCTTCAGAAGCGATAGTTTTGGCGATACTATAGAGTTCGGAAATTCCACGAACCAGTTCTGCGTTGCCAATTTTACCGTAAAAATTTTGCGAGGTTGGTTGTGCGCTAGCATAAACCTCTGAGAAATAGGGAGTCTGCCAAATTTGAATAGGATGCACTCGATTAGGCTCATCTTCCGCATAAAAAATGATCATTCGTCCATCTTCATAAAAACCATAACCATGACCAAATTGTGGATTCTGTAAAGTTCGGTTAATTAGATTGTACGCATAGAGCGCTATGATATTAGTTTCTGGCTGATAGAATACATACAATACATCTTCGCCGTTTGGCGAACGCATGGTTCGCTTGTATACCAGCCCATCTAAACTGTCATCAAATCTTTTGTGCTCTCCATTTGTGAGATAATAACCACCTGGAAAAATAATACCGTGATTTTCCGGTAGCGATAAACAGGCATCACCAATCGCATCAATTCGCACAATGGCCTGATTGTTTCGATTAAAAACTAAATAGCGATAATCTTCTTCCCGATAGGGTTTTATTTTAAGCAAGATGATTTGTTCGAGATCAACGTAGTAAAATTCAGCATCGTCTAACGACTGATTACTTTCTTCTACCGGTTCAGAATAAATACCTAATCCGACATTAGTATTATCTTCTACCTTAATAGTGATGTCGCCACGAGAGCAATCGACAAATAGACTGTCTAAAATATTAATATGTGGATTGCGACCGTCAACCACATCATCACGGCTACATTCAATCCATTCGAAATCATGACTAGCCGGCAATCTAATATCCCGTTCCCCACGATTATCAATATACTCGAGAGTTTTCCCATCAGAGGATATTTGCCAACGAAAAACTCTCACATCAGTTAGTTTTTCGCCAATACTAAAAGAAGCCAGCAGGCGACCATTTTTAACTACTAGTTGCGAAAGCGAAGCGTTTTTGTAATAAGTGTAGAGTTCTTTGAACTCCATTTGAAAGCGATTATCCGCAAGGAAAGAATCTTTACTGGCAACGCGCCTTAAATCATATTGACCGTCTTTATCCGTCAATTTATAAAGCGACAAAACATCTTCAATACGGGTTTCTTTTTTAAGGCCAATAAAAACGTTGTAACCGAATAAGACTTGATCGCCAACAATCACCAGATCTTTGGCCTGGCAATTATTTTCAGTCCTAAGTCGCATCCGACCAAGAACTTTCATATCCGTTGTGCCGAATTCTTTTTGGCGCGCTTGATTGATTTTGTTAATTAGCGAATCAATTTTTCGTCCTTGCTCGGATAGACGTTGGCGAATAACGTCATAGGCGCCGCCTTCGGCAACGGCATTTTCTACAATAGAATTTTGCTCTGTCACGTTAATTTCCCTGCAATTTAGATAGATATATCAACTAATCATAAAGCTAACTCACTCCCAATTTAGTCCCCCTCTTTGTCAAAGAGGGGCTAGGGGAGATTTAAGTTTTTGAATTTCACTTTTAGGAATCAGTTTATTTTAAGTTTTTTAAATCCCCCTCAATCCCCCTTCTAAAAGGGGGAGGTTTTATATAGACCATTGGGAGGAAGCTAATGTAACTTTACAGCTACTCTTCAGTTGAAGCTTTAACCGTTTCAGAAATTTTGTTTGTTTCCAATTGAGGAATACTCGCACCACCCAACAGTTTCTCCATTAACGCCTGAATAATTGGACTTTTTTCAATAAACCCATTCACTGCATTTCCGGCCCCCATGCCTTTAGCTAATTTATCAAAATAATCGCCTTGCCCGCCGACGATATCAATGTTTGCGTTCTTAAGCGCAGAACCTAATACCGCCGCCTGGTCGCTTGAAATTTCTTTATTGGCTTCGATAGACGCTAAAACTTCCTTCAATTGGTATTCAAGGTTTAATCTAAATTCTTCGAATTCTCTTGAAGAGGTATCCATATTATTCATCGCCGCGAACTTCTCGACTAAGGCATCCGCTTCCGCTTTACCTTTTTCACGAAGAACATCCGCAATGCTTAATCCAATTTCTTTGGTGGCAACTGCTTCTGCCTTACCTAATTCTTCGTTACCGCGCGCTTCTGCGGTTAGTTTTTCTTCTAGTACATTAGCTTCAGCGATACCTTCTTTTTTCAGAGAAGCTGCTTTAGCTTCTTGCACCCTGGCCTCTGCTATTCCTTCCTTTTCAAATGCATCCGCTTTTGCTTCCATTACGTGTGCCTCAGCAAGTCCGCTAGCAGCTTGAGTCGCCTGGGTACCTTCAGCCAGTTTCTTATCGGCTTCAGCTCGTTTAGCTGATGCTTCTAGCTCCGCTTGAGCTAATAAATTAATCTCACGAGATTTATGAACAGCTTGTTGCTCCTCAGCCTCTGCTTGTTTAACCATTTGCACAAGTCCTTCCTGTGCGGTTGCTTCCGCAGCCAGGATCTTAACTTGCTTTAAGCGATCCGCTTCAGAAATTTCTTGAACTTCCTTAATGCGTTCTTCTTCTTCAGCAACTTTCTTTTCGACTGCAATTCGTTCGCTGATGGTCTGCGCAATAATTTTCTTTTCTTCTTCCAATGCTTTATCTTTATCGATAATAGAAAGCTCAACTTCTCTTTCACGATTAACTGATTCCATTTGTTGCGCTCGAATGACACGTTCTTTTTCGATTACAACGGCTTTTACACGATTTTGCTCAGCCACTTCGACCTGGCGCATTTTTACCTGATCGCGAATGGCTAATTGCTCATCAGTTTCAATGGTTGCTCGATCTGCTTTTAAGCGTTCTTCTTCTTGAACTTTTTTAGTTTCGGCTTGCTCACGCGCTCTAACGGTTTCGATTTCACGTTCTTGTTTAGATTCTGCATCAATCTGCTGGCGCTCTAAAGCCAACATAGCCTCTCGTGTTTCAACGTTCTTTTTGGTGATGGCTAATTCTTCGTCTTTTTCTAACCGATTGGTCTCGACGTTTTGAACTGCCGTTATTTCAGTAATCTTTTTGATACCTTGTGAATCAAGAATATTGCTGGGATCTAGTTGTGCTTTTGGAGTTTGCTCCAGGTAATCGATTGCAACATCTTCTAAAACATAGCCATTTAAATCATTACCAATGACTTCAATGATCCGCTCACGGAATTGAATTCTATTTTCAAACAAATCAAGAAAAATCATATTTTTTCCGACTGTTTTTAACGCTTCAGAGAACTTAGCATTAAATAGCTCATTAACAGCGGCTTTATCTGAAGCTCTATCGACACCAATTGATTTGGCGACTCGAAGAACATCGTCGCGTGTTTCATTTACACGAAGGTAAAATGCAACAGTAATATCCGCACGAAGATTATCCTTACAAATCAAACCATCTTTAGCTCGCCTGTCTATTTCTAGTGTGATTAGCGAGATTTTCATGATTTCCATTTTGTGAATTACCGGCCAAACCAGTCCACCGGTAAAATGAACCTTTGGTTTAGACGACATGTCATTTACGATTAACGCATAACCCTGGGGTACTTTTTTATAGAAAGAACTGAACACAAAGGCAATAAAAAAAATAAAGCCGAGGAACAGTCCGACATAAGTTAATACTGTTATAATTGATTCATCCATTTCTAAAACTCCTGATTCTATATTTTAAATTAAAAACGATTTAAAGCTTATATTATTTCTTTATTTTAATTCTTCACTAAATTTTTTTTCGCTTACGACAAGGAAAACATCATCTTGCGCGATATGTTCGACTAAAACGATTTTCTCATCAGTATTGAAAGATACATTTGGATAACTTCTTACTTTTAAGATAAGACTTGCTCCTTGAAAAATGCATTCGGCCTCTCCAAAATTTGGGTCAACACGGCTGCTACGAACTCGGCAGGTTCTTCCAATCACAGAGCGACTAATCGGCTCTTGATTGATTTTCTTGAACATTCCTTTTAAGGGGCGAATCATTATCGCGGTTACAAAAATAGAAACCATAAAACTAACAACAATAACGCCTAAATCCAGGACTATCTCTAGTAACCAAAAAAGCTCGGAGAAATTTGGAACGGCCTTGCTAATAAAATAACAAGCAAACCATCCATTCAACATTAGTAAGCTAATAACTATCGTTATTGGAACACCAGAAAGCCCTAAGCTAGTTAATAGTCCAGCAACCCCACCTAACTCACTTACATCGGCATCGATTTCAGCATCTGCACTAAATGCATCAAGGTCAAATAGACCGATTAAAGATATTAGCCAATAACCAACTACGACACCTAAGCCCACCGTATATACTGAAACCGGAAAACTACTTATGTTGACTAAAAATGCGTCCATTATTATTCCTTATTTTGTCGAGACACAAAAAACACTCTCTATTTGATCTTCCTGCGCCAAACCCCGGCACTTATTATTCCCGCCAGAAATCCAAAAATATGACCTTCAAAACTAATCGAGTCACGGAAGTCTAGCAGACTAATGACAATTCCACCGTAAATCAAAATGGTTACTATTGCCAATATAATATTTTTGATACTTCGCTCAAAATATGCACTGCTCAATAAATAGCCAAAGTAGCCTAAAACCAAACCCGAAGCACCTGCGTGAGTCCCGTTCCTTGCGAATAACCAGACCAAAGCTCCCGTGAGTAACATGATAGAAAATGTTACTTTTGGCGCTTTTCCATCTATACAGACCAGAACCCCGAGAATAGCTAATGGCAGCGTATTAGCTAATAAATGAGGAATGCTCCAATGTAAGAAATGCATTCCCAAGATCCCAAACAGTCTATCAATTTGTCGTGGGACTAAAGCTAACTGATTTATCTGATGGTCCAAAACTAAATTAGCAATTTCTAATACCCACATCAAAGCAATGATAAAAAGCAAAAACCTTAAGTCACGGATTGTTCTTTTGCTAGTTGCTAAATTCAGTTTTGCCAAGTTCAGTTTTTCTCCATCACGCGACTATCCATCACGCTACTAATAATATCTGTAGCAGCTCGTTCTTTAATCGCCAATTTATCTTCCGGATCTAAACCATAATGATCTGCCAAAATTTGATAATCATCACTCGATAATGAAATTGTTAACCTTGGTCTGACGGGTTTTTTACTCGGCAAACCCAAAATCTGGCGCATTTGATCCGAAGGCGATAAATCATTATGGATCGCTTTTAGTTTCAGCTGTTTTTGTGCTTCGGTGGAAATATCAAAAGCTATCTGGGTTGCTTTGATTGCTTTTGATTCTTTTTTCCAATGTGCCGGTTGCTTACTTTTCATTTGGTTCTCTTTAAAGACTAGTGACCAACTTTGACAGCTTACCCCTTTTTTTAAAGGGGTGTTTTGTTACTTCTTCTTCAACCGAGCCAACACAGATTCAGCAGAATGTTTTTCATGCTTGATACCCGACGCCTTCAATTTTTTATCCAAATCGTCGCCGTCCATATCTTTACGCAATTGAATACCAGCATCTAACTTATCTTGTTCATTCTGCTGTTTTTCCTTTATTCGCTCCAGCGAATCACGGGCCGAGCCAATTGCAGATTCATTAGTCGAAATGGTCTGAGTCACTGACTTAGTCGCTTGCTGAACCGAATCGCGAGTTTTAACCATCGCAAGTTCTCTTTCGTGCTCGGCAATGATTTTTTCTGCTTCCTGGATCTGTGACTTAAGTATATCGACATTCTTTTGATAGCTAGCTAAATCAGCAGACAAGTTTTCTGCTTTAGCATCTAATTTAGAGATCTTTTCGGCAACTTCTAATGCAAGTGCTTCATTGTCTTTTTCTAATGCTTGGACTGCATAACCTTCGTTTTCAACAATCTCAGTTTTCAAGGTCTCTAATTTCCGCTCTGCAGCCATTTTTTTAGCAACAATTTCAGTCAAACCCGATTTTGCTTCGACCAGATTTTCTTTAGAATCTTGAATTTCCTGTTCGAAAATTCTTAATGATTGAGTATCAACCACCGCTTCACCAATTTCTCTAGCGCCACCGCGTATTGCAGTTAATAATTTAGTAATAATATTCATGATTTTTCCTCTTTAGTAGTTACTTTCCTGTTTTTGCCTATTTAATAAATTCTTACCTGATAAACTCTTCCAGGGCTTGTAAAGTATCAATTGAATTACTCGCCAGGGTTACCAGTTCATCACAAATGCTATCGAGCGTTGAACCGCATGATAGAGCCCCAAATACCGCGTAATAATCATCAATTAACGCAAAGGCACTTAACGGCATTGGTACATTGAGTTCGAGCATGTATTGATTGAGCTGTGCTTCCTTTTCCGAAAAAATTTCCTGCTTGTTAAATAAATAAGAAATGCACAAAACCTGGGTTTCGGTCACGGTAATAAAAATTGGCATTTCCTCAAGGTCCGAAACTTCGACACGCAAAACCTCTTGCTCTCTCCGGCATGGGTAAACAATTAAACTGATGGCCTTTATATTGATATTCTGATAACTGCCTGGTTAAATCTTGCAACAAACTCATGCTGACTCCCTGTATGATTAATGCGTTTGACATATTATGTCACCCAAGATATCAAACTTGACATATTATGTCAAACCCTGTTTTAAAAAAATTGGTTTATAGACGTAACCCATCTTTCGATATGACTGACAAAATAATCAATAAAATCAAAAAGTTAACATTTTGTTTTGCTATCGTATGGCACTACATCTTTGGCTTTTTGTTTTTTGCTGGAGTTAAGCGAGGGTTCTTT
>JAUUYO010000296.1 GCA_030590405.1 Kangiellaceae bacterium | reverse complement strand
TCCCTCATGTTTTTTTTCATAAAACCAAGTTAAAAATCAATTCTCGTTTTCAAATTTATACGCGCCTAAAAATCACTTTTATTGGTGTGAATATGCACCAGTCTTTCTTTGCTCTTTATATCTGACGGTGGTAAATTAAGTTATGGCAAGACACTGTATCATGAATTTTACCATCATGAGTTTTGATAATAAAAAACCAAAGCCATTTGTTACGATGATTTTGGCTCGGTAAAAAACTAAATTGTGTGGTTACGATATTTGCTTGACCTTAACCTTCCTTAATCAACACTGGCGTATTTTTGGTAAGTAGCTCCGTTAGCATATCAAGCTTTGCTTGATAGAGTTTGCGAGTATTATTGTTGCGAGTGTTATCTAAAGCTTTGTTGATTGCTTTTTTTGCATAATCAGGATTGCCAAGTTGAATTTTAGAGCGAGCAATGCCGGCGAATCCTTCATGTAGATAAGGGGCCAGCTTATTTGCTTTGCGATAATATCTTATCGCTTTTTCATACTCTCTCGAATTGTAAGAAGTATTTCCTAAACTGATCCATTTGTATGGATTCAAATCGTTTTTGCGTCCGATCTGCCTGGCAATTTCCTTCGCTTCGATAATGCGCTGTTGTGATTTCAACAGTGAATGGTAATTGTTCAATAAATCGAGATTTTCCTGAGAGTGCGCTATTCCAAATTGGTACATTTTTTCCGCGTAATCAGGGTAACCGACGTTCTCATGCAGCAGCGCCATCATATTGATGGCGTGGGAGTGGTTTTGTTTTAATTTTAATGCTTCGTTGAGATACCAGTAAGCCTGGCTATTATCTTTTTGAATCATCGATTCTGCCGCTTTGTTAGTGTAATACATCGACTTAAATTCAGCGCCATCGACTTTTCTTAATACATGAGAATTAAAGGTCGGAAAGTAGTCAATATAAATTCTGCCTCTAATTATCAGCCAGGCGTCAGGCTCTTCGGAAGCCGGTGAAAACAAGACCGACCTGACATGTTGTGAGCTAACAATAATATTTCCTTCCTTTTTGAAGACTGGAGCTGTTTCTACTAATTGATAGGCAATCTCGACATCCGTTAAATCGGCCAGTGTTTTAGTTAAAATTGCCAGAGATAAACAATTTCCTCTGTTTTGGGTTAAAGACTCCGCTGCATTTAAAGTTTCAGAATAATAATTAAAATCCGTCAAATGGTTTTCTAAATATTGATAGATCCGTTTGTGAGGTTCCTTCGAGCTATATTGCTCACTATTAAATGCTTTTAAGAAATCTTGTTTTTGTTGTTGTGTGAGTGAAAAAACTTGTTCGATAGGAATGATGCTTTTTTGCTCACCAAAATAGGAGGAAGATAGTAATGTCGGTAGTGGGGGGATTGGTTTTACCTGACTGGCAGGAGTTGATGGTTTTTTAGCATTTTTATTATTGGATACGCTAGAGCATGCAGTGATTGATAGTAAAATGAAGAGCGTTAAAAATTGAATTTTCATAGATTATTACTTCCTTTTAACTCAGGTTAAGCATGCTGGTAATAAGTTTGTTACATTTGCGATATTACATGTAATTTCTTTGTGCGTCAAAATTTCTCAATAGATGTGGTGAGGTTTGAAGCTATTAACCCTGCCAATAAATATCCAACATTACGAAGTAGTTAACGAACTATCAGTCGATAATTGTGTATAATAGGAAGCTTTATTTTTTGGCAAATCTAATCAGCCAGCTCATCAATTTTTATCAGGTTTTACATGCAGTTATCACCAAAAACGGGTTGGAAAGATTTTCATAAAGCAGATGATGTGCTTGAATTTATTTCAAGTTTCTTGCGCCTGGTTGAAAATGGTGGGATCTGGGAATATTATAATTTTACCGAGAACTCCTCATTATGGTGCTCCAATGAAATTCAGGGAACCAATCAGCTGCAAGTGGTTTTTGATTCTGATAGCCAATATTCGGGAATAAAATCTTTATTTTTTGAATTCACCAACAATGGCGGAATACACTTTAAGCAATTGTTTAAACTAAAAAAACAGCTTAGAAAGCAGTTTGATATTCGAGCCGCGTAAATTTTTTTCTAAGTGATTAAATAACGACAACTCGGCTGGTAAGTCCAAGCAACTAATTCAAGAGATACAGACTGAAATATCAGGCGAAGCGAAATAATCGTTAAATTATTTCGTTGTGAAGTGGATGGGCAAGGCGAAAGGTTAATCAAAGAACTTGACGATTGAATCAGACATATCCATGGCATCATTAAAACCTAATTCGATCAACTCTCTGGTGTATAAACTTTCAAATAACAGATAACTTAATACCGTAGAACCTTCATCGTCGTCAATGCCGATCCGTCTAAAAAAGAATTTCACTATGCCGGGTAAGGTGTGAAAATATTTACCAGAAAGTTCACTCAGATCTTTACTCGGTGAAATGGATAAAGTTTGTATCACTCTTAAATTAGTTTCTTTTTCCCTGATTTCATCGGGAATGAGGCTGAGGGTTTTATTGATCCGGCTGATACGCTCCAGATCGCTGTCTAAACTATCAACAAAAACGCTATCGAGCACATGACCTGCAATGTCGGCAGTGGTGGGATAGATCAAATCATTTGGGCGTCTTTCTCGCTCTTCTTTGATCGGGTCGACACCGACGATCAGAATTCTCTCAGCACCTAAATGAATGGCTGGGCTTAGCGGCGATAAAAACCGAACCGAACCATCACCAAAAAATTCTCGATTGATCCTGACAGCGGGAAAGACCAGCGGGATCGCCGAGGAGGCGAGCAAGTGCTTTCGCTCGATTTTGGCTTTGCAGCCGATCCGGCGGTGCCGTTTCCAACCATGCAGTTCCTGTTTGCCTTGAAAAAAAGAAACCGATTGCCCAGTGGTATATCCGCTGGCGGTAATACAAAGGGCATCCAGATGATTGCCATTAATGGCTTTTTCAATATGGTCATAATGCACCACTCTGGCTAATAAATTTCTGAGCGGTTGATTGTTGAGTAAACTGAGCTGACGTGTTTTGTGATAATCGTGGATAAAAATGGATTTTGTCCAGCGAGCAGCATTTTTGACGATGCCGCGAAAATCAGCCCGAAAGACCTGGTCCACGCTAAAATTTTGCCAGACTTTTTCCAAACTACGAATGCCGACTGAAGGCGATTGGGCATAACTTGCCAGTACGGTAGCATTGATCGCGCCAGCTGATGTGCCGGTAATGATTGGAAAAGGATTGCCACTATGAGTTTTAAAAATGAGTTTTGAAATCGCTTTTAATACCCCGACCTGATAAGCAGCTCTTGCACCACCACCGGTTAACACCAGTCCTGTTTTGGGTTGGCCATGGGCGTGTGACGTTAAAGAATCAGAACGACGTTCAACAAAAGAGTCATCTTCCTGACTCACGGATGCCAAACCTTACGCATTGCTTTATAAACTCGCATTGGATACCAAGATTGTCCTCGACTGCCGTTATATCGTGCTAATGCGAGGGTAGTATCCTTTTTTTCTTTTTCTAAATAGAGGCTTAAAATGGCGCAACCATAGCGAAGATTGGTGCTGATTTCGTGTAAGTTATCATCTGGATGGCCGATTTCCTGTTTCCAGAAAGGC
>JAUUYO010000028.1 GCA_030590405.1 Kangiellaceae bacterium | reverse complement strand
TAGATGAAGTGAAAACAGGGGTTCTTGCTTCTAATTATTAGAAATAGTAAATTACATGAGCCGTATACGAGGTCCGTACGTACGGTTCTGTGAGAGGGATGAGGCTTGCGCCTCACCCTACTCGATAGTAAGCACCTTTATAAGAATGAGCGAAAGAAAGCGTTTTTCCATCCCATGCATAAATTTGTGAATTTTCCTTTATTTTATTGATAACCAATGCAAATTTTGCGGAACTTTTGATTTTTTTGTTTCCCAGCATAAGTGCCAACTCTTTTGTTGAGATAACTTCAATATGAGTGTCTTCGGGGAAAAATTGAAACTCCATAATGTTGATTGTTTTATAGCTGCCGGGAGAAGAAATATAAGCGGTATATGAATACTTTCCATCTTTTTTCAACAAACCAACCCAATCTTTTTTTCTATCACCGTTGAGATCAGTTTCTAACTGCCAGGGACAGCTAATTTCAAAATCAGCCATTCTGATGGCCAGCTCACCTACAGGTCTTTGTGCTGATAACCTGTGTCCAGTTTTTTCTACTAATAGAAATCGTTCGAAAGTTTTGTAATGGCATGGTTTATGTTGAGCTTTTGCTAAGTTAGCTGCAAAAAGCAAGGACGTAATAATCAATAAATTGATAACTTTCATAAGATTTCCTTTTGTTCAAGAGAGCAGTTTTCAGGATTTACGGTAAGTTTAGCTTTAAAAAGCTCATTTTTACCAAAAAACACCATTCTACACCATCTTATGTAGGTTTTGCGGATTACCTACAGTGCAATTTCTGATAGAATCCCGCCCCTGCCTTTTTGCCTTTAAACCGTACTTTTAAAATTTTTAATATGCAAAAACAAGACTTCCATTTCGATTTGCCTGATTCACTGATTGCCAATCAGCCATGTGAAGAAAGAGTGAAAAGCCGACTGCTGGATTTACAGCCAGAGACGGGGCATATTGCCGATAAATACTTTTATGACATTATTAACCTGATTCAGCCAAATGACTGCCTGATATTTAACAATACTAAAGTGATCCCTGCCCGAATGATGGGAAGACGAGATACCGGTGGAAAAATTGAAGTTTTATTAGAAAGAGTGATCCCCGGTAAAGGGGGGGATAAAGACCAATGCATTGCACAACTTAGAGCCAGTAATACACCTAAAGCAGGTGCCACAATAATTATCGCCGACAATTTTATATTAGCCGTCACTGGTCGAGACGGCGCTTTCTTTAAGCTTGAATGCATTAATGATTTACCACTGCTTGAGCTGGTTGAACAATATGGCTCAATGCCGTTGCCGCCTTATATTCAGAGAAAAGCGGACGAGTTTGATAAACAGCGTTATCAAACAGTTTATGCCGAAAAGCAGGGAGCGGTTGCCGCGCCGACTGCCGGTCTTCATTTTGATGAAGATTTAATCAAACAATTGAAACAAAAAGGTGTGGCAATGGACTTTGTCACCTTACATGTAGGCGCAGGGACTTTTTCGCCGATTAGAGTGGACAATATTCTGGAACATCAAATGCATTCAGAATGGTATGAAGTGCCGCAATCGGTGGTGGATTTAGTTGCCAAAACCAAGGCTAACGATGGGCGTGTGATTTGTGTGGGGACTACTTCGGTGCGTTGTCTGGAATCAGCATCAGCATCAGGTGAATTAGAATCATCTTGTGGAGAAACGGATATATTTATTTATCCGGGATATCAATTTAAGTCGGTAGACGCCCTAATCACTAATTTTCATTTGTCTGAGTCGACCTTATTAATGCTAGTGAGCGCATTTGCTGGTAAGGACTTGATATTAAAGGCTTATAAATACGCAATCGAACAACAATATCGGTTTTTTAGTTATGGCGATGCGATGTTTATTGAGAGCAAAATTTAGTGATTAGCTGCCAGGTGCCAGAAAAGAGATTAATCAATGAAATTTAATTTATTAACAACTGATGGTAAAGCTCGCCGTGGTCAAATAACGTTTGAGCGTGGCACCATCGAAACGCCAGCTTTTATGCCTGTCGGAACCTATGGTTCGGTGAAAGCTATGTCTCCAGAGCGAGTACGAGAGACGGGCGCTGAGATTGTTTTGGGCAATACCTTTCATTTGATGCTCCGTCCTGGTACTGAGGTAGTCAAGCTACACGGTGATCTACATGATTTTATGAATTGGCAAGGGCCGATTTTGACTGATTCAGGCGGTTTTCAAGTATTCAGTTTAGGCGAACTTAGAAAAATCACTGAGAAAGGCGTGACTTTTCGCTCGCCAATTAATGGCGATAAAGTTTTTCTGGGGCCAGAAGAATCGATGCAGGTTCAAAGAGAACTCGGCTCTGATATTGTGATGATTTTTGATGAATGCACCCCTTATCCAGCGACTCATCAGCAAGCGGAAACCTCCATGCAATTAAGTTTGCGTTGGGCGGAGCGCTCCAAAGTGGCTCATGGAGATAATCCTTCGGCCCTGTTTGGTATCGTGCAAGGCGGTATGTACCCCGATCTCAGAGATATTTCCTTGCAAGGGTTAACCGATATCGCTTTTGATGGCTATGCTATTGGCGGACTGTCGGTGGGTGAATCCAAACAAGAAATGAAAATGATTTTAGACAATCTAACTGGTAAAATGCCCTCTGAAAAGCCGCGTTACTTAATGGGCGTAGGTAAACCGGAAGATTTAGTGGAATCGGTTCGTCGAGGCATTGATATGTTTGATTGTGTGATGCCTACCCGAAATGCCCGAAATGGTCACCTTTTTACCCGTACAGGCATTGTAAGACTGCGCAATAGTCCCAATAAAAAGGATTCTGGGCCAATCGATGATGCCTGCGGATGCTATACCTGTCGAAATTATAGTCGGGCTTATTTACATCATTTAGATAAATGCGGCGAGATGTTTGGCGCCGAGTTGGCGACTATCCATAATTTACATTATTACCAAGATTTGATGCAGGGATTGCGAAACGCGATAGAAACCGGTACATTCGACGACTTTGTCATGGATTTCTATCAAGCACGCGATATGGATGTGCCACCGATAGATGATGTCGAAAAAAATTAACAATTGATGGGGCCACCCATCCTATTAAAAATCAGATAAGAAAAAGAGGATTAAAAATGTTTATCAGTACAGTACAAGCGGCCGAATCTGCTCCAGCATCAGCCGATGGAACCAGCACTATCATAATGATGGTATTATTTGCGGTGGTTTTTTACTTTTTGTTAATACGCCCACAAAGCAAGCGCGCCAAAGAACATAAAACCATGATCGAAGCGGTTCAAAAAGGTGATGAAGTCGTTACCAATGGCGGAATAATCGGTAAAGTGAGTAAAATCACCGAAGGATTTATTATTTTAAATGTTGCCCAAGGCGTTGAAATTAAGTTTCAAAAGCATGCGGTCACCGCATCATTGCCTAAAGGCACTATTAAAGAGATTAATAGCTAGTTAGTATTAGCTCATCCCCCATCGGTAGGAGCGCGCCTCCGTGCCGCGAAAATTCTACAAATGATTCGCGGACGGACGCTCCTACCAAACTCACCTTTGGTGAGAGGGGAGGGGGAAAACCACCCAAAAGCCAAGCTAAATAGATAAAAATAATTAGAGAAATATCTTATGTTCACAAGCCAAGCTCATTTACGCCCGATGAATACTTTCCCTGGATGGAAGTATTTCATGCTGGTTGTTTTGTTAATTGTCGGTACGCTGTTTGCGTTGCCCAATATCTACCCGCCCGATCCCGCGATTCAAATCACTCAAGAAAGTGGTGCGTTGATTGAAGAAGAGTTGTTTAAAGAAATACAACAAGCCCTTGAAGCCAAAGGTATATCGCTTAAATCATCAAAAATTGAAGATGGTAAATCCCTGATTCGATTTACCAACAAAAACGATCAGTTTAAAGCCAGCGCGGAAGTGCCTAGATTTTTATCCAGTAAAGGGCTTAATCAACATATTGTTGCGATTAACCTGGCACCTACCACTCCTGATTGGCTTAAGTCGATGGGTGGCGCACCATTAAACTTGGGGCTTGATTTGCGTGGTGGTGTGCAGTTTTTGATGCAGGTGGATATGGATTCGGTCATGGATCGAAAAATGAAACGATATGTGACTGAATTAAAAACTCTGTTTAGAGAAAATAGTATTCGTTATTCATCTGTCGCAAAGCAAAGCAATAGCCAGCTTATTGCTCGATTTAGAGATGCGGATTTACGCGATAAAGCAGAGGTACAAGTCAGAAAAACTTATTCTGATTTTAGAACCAGAACCCGTGATTCAGAAAATATTTTTGAGTTAGTACTAGATATTAGCGAAGTCAAAATCAGAGAAGCGCAAGATTATGCAGTGGAGCAAAATATTGCCACTTTTAGAAATCGTATTAATGAATTAGGCGTTGCAGAACCTTTAATTCAAAAACAGGGCAGAGATCGAATATTGATACAGCTACCGGGCGTTCAAGATTCAGCGCAAGCAAAGAGAATTTTGGGAACCACCGCCACACTTGAATTTAGAATGATCAACGAAGGTGCCAACGCCAATGCCAAAAGAGCGCCAGCTGGTTCTGAAATCATCAAAGGGCAAAATAATGGGTTAACATGGGTGGTCAAGAAAAAAGTGATTGTTAACGGCACCCAAATTGTTGATGCGACTCCAGGGTTTGACCCACAAAATGGTCAGTCGCAAATTAACGTCAAACTGGATAGTGAGGGCGGCGCAAAAATGTTGGCTAACACCACAAAGAACACTCAAAAATTGATGGCTATCGTGATGATAGAAACCAAGGCGATTTATGAGAGAAATGAAAGTGGTGAGTTAAAAGTAATCGACAATATCACCATCAAAGAGGTGGTCAGCGCGCCAAAAATTAATGGTGTATTCGGTGCCAGTTTTGTCGTGACTGGAAATTATACGCCTTCAGAAGCCCGCGACTTTGCTCTGATTTTACGAGCGGGTTCACTAAGCGCTCCCACTTTTATTATCGAAGAGCGAACCATTGGTCCCAGCCTCGGTGAAGAAAATATTAAAATGGGGATCAATTCAATCATCGTCGGATTTATCGCGGTATTGATCTTTATGCTTATCTATTATCGGTTATTTGGATTGATCGCAAATATTGCATTATTTACCAATCTGATTTTTATCGTCGCAATTATGTCTTTAATTCCTGGAGCGACATTAACTTTACCAGGTATCGCAGGTATCGTATTAACGGTTGGTATGGCGGTCGATGCCAATGTATTAATATTTGAAAGAATACGAGAAGAATTAGCCGATAACGTGAATCCGGCGCAAGCTATTCACAATGGTTATGATAAAGCCTTTTCAACTATTGCCGATGCTAATATTACTACGTTGATTGCAGCTTTTGTTTTATTCGGCATCGGCACTGGACCAGTGGCGGGTTTTGCGGTGACGTTATTAATCGGCATCATAACCTCCATGTTTACAGCAATTGTCGGCACAAGAGCTGTTGTTAATTTGATTTACGGTGGTAAATCAATTAAAAGTTTATCAATATAAGGGCTAAAACAATGCATATTTTAAAATCAAACCTGAATATTGATTTCAATCGATTTCGTATTCCTGCATCGATTTTCTCGGCAATTTTATTACTTGCTTCAGCGGTATCCATCGGCGTGAATGGTTTAGTGCTTGGCCTGGATTTTACCGGTGGAACTTTAATTGAAGTTCGTTACGAACAAGATGCCAATCGTGATCAAATCCAGTCCCAATTGGAAAAGGCGGGTTTTGATAAAACGGTGGTGCAATATTTTGGCACATCAAAAGACATCACCATTCGCTTAGCGCCACAAGCAGGTAAGAAAAGTGCGGAAATCGGTGATTCAGTTTTAGCGGTGTTAAAAGCCGATGCGGCAACCAATGTGGTGATGCGCCGAATTGAATTTGTTGGACCTGCCGTGGGTGATGAATTAGCCGAGCAAGGCGGGTTAGCCATGTTAGTCGCGCTGATTTTTATCATGTTGTATGTTTCGGTTAGATTCGAGTGGAAGTTCGCGGTCGGTTCAGTTGCGGCGCTTGCCCATGATGTACTGATCACCATGGGATTATTTTCGGTCATTCAAATGGAATTTAATTTAACCGTGCTGGCAGCGATCCTTGCGGTCATCGGTTATTCGCTTAATGACACTATCGTGGTATTTGACCGGATTCGAGAAAATTTCTTAAAGCTCAGAAAATCGGATTCAGAAAAAATCGTGAATACCTCGCTGAATCAAACGCTGTCTCGGACTTTGATGACTTCGATAACCACTTTATTAGTTTTGGTCGCATTGTTTTTCTTAGGCGGTGAATTGATCCATGGATTTGCTACGGCATTGATCGCCGGTGTTTTTGTTGGTACTTATTCGTCTATTTACGTTGCGAGTAATGTGGCATTGATACTGGGAATTACCAAAGAAGATTTGATGCCAATTGAGGTCGAAAAAGAAGGCGCGGATCAAGACGCGCTGATGTAAAAGATAGGAACGAGATGCTAGGTACCAGATGTTAGGATATTAATATTTCGTTTCAGATTTTATTTTTTATTATTTGAATACGGCTCTCACAGGTAATGTGGGAGCTTTTTTGTTTTATGTCGTGAAGCGATGTCTAAATAAGATTTAGATAGTTAGTTACACGACTATTTGTACTTGTTGGTTAATTATTAGACTATAATTAGCCCTAACTGAATCCCCCTGGAACACCCATGTCAGAATCTAACGATAATCAGCCTGAAAACGATACAAGTTTTAACGATTTAGCTTTGCCTGAAGAACTACTCAAAGTGCTCAATGAAATTGGTTATGAAAAGCCTTCGCCCATTCAATCGGCCAGTATTCCTGTACTACTCAATGGCGCGGATATCATCGGTCAGGCGCAAACCGGTACTGGCAAAACTGCCGCATTTGCTTTGCCTTTGTTGGCAAAAATCGATGTTAATCTAAGAAAACCTCAGGCCCTGGTATTAGCGCCAACCAGAGAATTAGCCATTCAGGTGGCCGAAGCGATCAACACCTATTCAAAATACATGAAAGGATTTCAAGTGGTGCCGATTTATGGTGGACAGTCTTTTCCAGTGCAATTAAAACAGCTGGCCCGCGGCCCTCAGGTCATCGTAGGAACACCCGGGCGAGTGATGGACCATATGCGTAAAGGTAAAATTAATTGGGATCATATGCACACTTTGGTGCTTGATGAAGCCGATGAAATGTTGCGAATGGGGTTTTTAGAAGATGTTGAGTGGGTGTTGGAACAAACCCCGGAAGATCGGCAAATTGCACTGTTTTCGGCGACCATGCCAAAAGAAATTAAACGTGTGGCTGACCGCTTTTTAGATAAACCCCAAGACATCAGGATCAAAACAAAAACCGCTACCGCGACAACCATCGAGCAGTCGTATTTGACTGTTTCTCACCATAATAAATTAGATGCCTTAACTCGAATTTTGGAAGTGGAAGAGACCGATGCCATTATCATTTTTGCGCGAACAAAAACCGCCACTGTAGAACTCGCTGATCGATTAAGCGCGCGTGGTTATGCGGCAGCCGCAATTAATGGTGATATGCAGCAATCTGCCAGAGAAAAAACCATTGCTCAATTGAAAAATGGCCGGTTGGATATACTAGTCGCCACCGATGTGGCAGCGCGAGGATTGGATGTTCCGAGGATCTCTCATGTGATTAACTATGATATTACTCAGGACGTTGAATCTTATATTCATCGAATAGGACGCACCGGTCGAGCTGGTAAAGAGGGCAAAGCAATCTTATTTGTCACGCCGCGCGAAAAACGTATGTTATATACCATTGAAAAACACTCCGGTAAAAAAATTCAAAGGATCGGCCTGCCAACCACCGATGAAATCAACGATCAACGGGTCGATCGTTTTAAGGCAAAAATAACCGAAAAAATTAACTCAGGTGATTTGGCTCCTTATCTGGAAATTTTAGAAAATTATCAATTAGAAACCGACCAAAGCGGGATCCAGATAGCCGCAGCGCTGGCCAGTTTGGCTCATGATAAAGCGCCGTTGTTAGTTGAAGATTTACCTTCGCCAAAAGAACAACAGCGTGAGAGAAGAGAGCGTTCAAATTCGGGTTCAAATTATGGCAGAGATAGTCGGGGTAGCGATCGAGAGCGTAAGCCTCATCGAAAAGGCAAAGAAGGGGAGAGCCGTTCAGGAAAAGATTTTTCTAAAGAAGCAGAGTCTTTGTCAGACCACCCCAATATAGAAATGCAGCGTTACGTGATTATGGTTGGATTTCAAGCGGGAATTAAACCAGGCAATGTGGTGGGGGCAATCGCTAACGAAATTGACGTTGAGAGTAAATACATCGGTCACATTAAAATCTATGATGATTTTTCAACCGTTGATCTACCGGGTAAACTGCCAAAGGATTCAATGGCGCACCTTAAAAAAGTCCGAGTGTGTGGCAAACCGATGAATATCACTAAAGCCAAAGATTTTAGTTTTGATAAATTAAAAGGTGGCGGAAAGAGTTCAAACAATGGCAAAGGACGGCGTAGTGAAGGGGGGGAGGATAAAAAATCTGGTAAAAAGCCGAGACGTTCTAAGAAGTAAATTTTCTAGTAGGGTGGGCAATTTTTACCGCCCACCAAAAAATTGCAATCAGCGTGGGCAGAAAAAATGGCCCAGCTTACTTAGCTGTTGATTCTTAAATCCCCTCTAACCCCCCTTCGTAAAAGGGGGGATACGTTCTTCAATCTACCAAATCTTAACTCTATCTTCTGGTGCTCGGTACATACCATCACCGTCTTTCACATGATAAGCCTGCATAAACTCAGGCATATTCATCAACGTACCATTGCCCCGGAAAGGTGCTGGTGAATGAGGGTCAGTTGCTATACGGCTTCTTAGCGCTTCTTCTCTAAACTTATAAGCCCAGACTTGCGCCCAGCCCATAAAGAAGCGTTGCTCACCGCTAAGACCATCAATTTCTGGCGACGCGCTATCTTTTTGCGACATCGTATAAGCTCGGTGAGCGATGGTTAAACCACCTAAGTCACCAATGTTTTCACCTAATGTCATTTCGCCATCGATATGCTCGCCTGGCAAAGGTTCAAACTCAGAATATTGATCAGCCAGTTTTTTGGTGCGAACTTTAAACTCTTCCAGATCTTTAGTGGTCCACCAATCTCTAAGCACGCCATCTCCGTCAGACTTGGCACCTTGATCGTCAAAACCATGGCCCATTTCGTGGCCTATCACTCCACCAATACCACCATAGTTCACCGCATCATCAGCGTCCATGTTAAAGAAAGGTGGTTGCAAGATTGCCGCAGGGAATACGATTTCATTCATGCTGGGATTATAATAAGCATTGACCGTTTGTGGTGACATATGCCATTCAGTCTTATCAATTGGTTTGCCCAGCTTGTCCATTTGTCGATGATAAGAAAATAATGACGCTCGTTTAAAGTTACCAGCAAGGTCGCCCGCATCAATTTCCAGCGCGCTATAATCGCGCCATTTATCGGGATAACCGATTTTTGGAGTGAACTTGGCAAGTTTGTCTAATGCTTGTTTTTTGGTTTCTTCACTCATCCAGTCGAGACCAATGATGGCTTCTTTGTAAGCGGTACGAAGATTCTCAACTAATTTAATCATTCGCGCTTTGGCTTCAGGTTTAAAGTGTTTTTCTACATAAATCTTACCAACCACTTCACCAAGCAACGCATTGACTGAATTAACGCCACGCTTCCAACGAACTTCCTGCTCAGGAGTGCCGCTCAGTTTAGTTGAATAAAAATCAAAGTTTGCTTTATCAAAATCTTCGCTGAGTATGCCTGCGGCAGAATTGATCAATGTCCATTTAAAATAAACTTTCCAATCATCAACTGAAGTTTTGGCAAACAACTTGGAGAAGTTTTCAAAATAAGATTTTTCGCGAATAATCACGCTCGCTTCTTTTGAAAGACCTGCATGCTTCATATAAGCATCCCAATTAAAATTAGCCGTCATTTCAGCCAACTTGGCTAGTTCAACTTTATTGTAAGTTTTACTGCGGTCGCGTCGCTCCGTTCGAGTCCAATGAAGATCTGCTATAGCTGTTTCTAACGCCATTATTTTTTGAGCCTTATCAGCACCGTCTTTTAGTCCAGCAAGCGCTAACATTTTTTCCAGGTGGATAACATAATCAGCGCGTAACTTGACTGATTTTTCATCCTCTTTAAAATAGTATTTCTTGTCAGGTAGACCTAACCCGGACTGAGTAAAGAAAGTAATGTAGCTGGTGGGATTTTTTGAATCATTATCCACCCAAAAAGCAAAGGGAGCTGTGGTTCCGATAACTTGGGTTTCGGCAAAATATACCGAGAGGTCGTCGTGGTTAGCAATGGCATCAATTTTTGCTAATTCAGGTATTAATGGCGAAGCGCCGAGTTGATTGAGTTTTTCAACATTCATAAAGCTGCGGTATAGGTCACCCACTTTTTGTGCGTCAGAGCCTTTTTCTACATTTTCCAGTTTGGATGTTTCTTCGATTATGGCTTTAACGTCTCGGCGAGATTTGTCTCTTAAGGCGGTAAAGGAACCGTAAGTCGATTTATCTGAAGGAATTTCTGTTTTGTCTAACCAGCTACCATTAACGTAGCGATAAAAATCATCCTGTGGGCGGACTTTATTATCCATATTATCGAGTTCGATACCGGATGTTAAATGTGCCGCTTCGGCTTTTTCAGCCTGTTGGGTTTGAGCCGACTGATCATCGGAAGAATTTTGTTGTCCACAAGAGGCAACAAAAGCAAGACATATAGCGCTTGCAATGAGTTTCTTTTTATTGAGCTTGGTTTTCACAAGGGTCTCCCTTATAGCTAGTAAGTATTATGGTTTGGAGCCTGAGCTGGTCTAAATTACGCTATGATAGCCCGAATAGTCCAAGCAGCTCCCAAATCGGCTTGGAATGAGACCATAAATACTGTTGCAATTGCAAGCATTGTTGGGTTTTAATCGTTACTGGATGTTAGGGGCTGTTGATCTTTCATAGTTCAACAGCCCCTAAGCTTTCAGAGATAAATTCAGGAGTGGTCAGTGTTTGGAGCTTATTTTTCAGATAGTTGATATTTTGGCTATAATTAACTAACAAACGCCATAAAAATGAGATTAGAGACTGATCATGAATGACAAAGTTAAAACCTATGAAGCGATTGATGCCGGATTGCTGGTTGCATTACCCAATCCATCCTCTGCTGCTTATGAGATTAAAGTGAAAGTACCGGAATTTACCTTTTTAGGGGTTGGCGCTCAACCTGATTTTGCGCAAATTTATTTAACCTTTTATCCGGGCAAAAGCATTATCGAACTAAAAGCGCTCAAATTTTATGTTTATCAGTTAAGAGATATTGTGGTTTCTTATGAACGACTGATCAATATTATCTACGACCAATTGATGGAAACCTATCAGCCTGATAGATTAAGACTGGTAATGCATTGTAATCCACGGGGCGGGATCAGCTCTCATTTGACCATTGATTCAGATTGGAAGAGTCGTGGCGGTGCAGAGAAATATAAGGACTGGGTGGGTAATCAGGATGAGTGGCAACGGTTGGATTGATATTTAATTTGTCTGTTTGAAGCGTTTGTCAGTAAAGAATAATCTGTTAGTAAGAATAATCTGCCAGTAAGAGCTTACTTTTACTGGCAGAGCTTAACGATTACTTTATTTGCCGCTTGATCCACCCATCTATTTTTTCCTGCAATATTGGCATGGGTAAACTGCCATCGATCAATAACTCGGTATGAAACTTCTTGATATTAAATTGATCGCCCAAAATATGTTCCCCTTTTTCTCGTAATTGGCGGATCTTTCGTTGGCCAATTTTATAAGCCAGGGCTTGTCCCGGAATAACGATATACCTTTCTACTTCAGCTTCGACATCCGACTTGGCCATTGAGGAGTTAGCTAACATATACTCGATCGCTTTTTCTCTCGACCAACCAAAAGAATGCAAGCCGGTATCAACCACCAGCCGCATGGCTCGAAGCTGTTCATCTACCAAGCGTCCATACCACATGTAAGGATCGCTAAATAAGCCTAATTCTTTACCCAGGCTTTCTGCATAAAGCGCCCATCCTTCGTTAAAAACCGTATAACCACCATATTTTCGAAAATCCGGTAAACCTTTAACTTCTTGTTGTATGGCGATTTGAAAATGGTGGCCGGGGGCAGCTTCGTGGATTGATAAGGTTTCCATGATAAATTTTGGTTGGGATTTCATATTATGGGTATTGATATAAAAAACACCAGGCCGTGAACCATCGGGCGCGGGTGATTGATAAGAAGCTCCGGCTGAAGAAGCGGCCTGGAATTCAGGCACCGGTTTGACCACATAGTCGGCTTTTGGAAAGACTTCAAATAGCTTAGGTAAGGTGGCGTCGATCTTTGCTTTGGTATCTTCATAAGCCTGGATCAATTGCTGTGGTTTTTCAAAGTAAAACTGAGAGTCAGTTCTTAAAAATTCAAAAAACGCTGACATATCACCATCAAACTTAACCGTTTCTTTTACTTTTTTCATCTCGGCTAGAATACGTGAAACTTCACTCAGCCCAAACTGGTGTATCTCTTCAGCGGTTAGCGGTAAAGTAGTATGAGTTTTAATCATAAACTCATACCAGGCTTTGCCATTGGGCAGCTCCGATAAACCAAAAGAGCTTCGGGTTTTGCCAAGATATTCATCAACCAGGAATTGATGAACTCGCTGATAGGCCGGAATAATGACCTGTTTGATACTTGTTTCATAATCAGCGATTAACTGCGCCCGTGATTTTTCATCTAAGTCTTTTGGTGGGTTTTTGAGCGGCCCATAAAATACACTGTTTTTAACGTTTTCCACCAGGTGAGCTTTTAATTGAGGGATCAGTTTTTTAACGATGGCCTCTGGCAGAATAACCCCGCTTTGCATGCCTTCTTTCATAGCAACAATGACGCTATCCATCCAGCGGGCAAATCCTTCACTTCTTTTGATGAAATTTCGATAATCTTGCTCATTGGCAAATGGCTGGGCGTTTTGACCGGAACCTAAAACGGCATAAAAATTATGCATTCCGAACATTTGATTGATCGGTATCTGGTATTGAGGAAACTGACTGGACTCAATGCTGTTCTCCCGGGCTTGTTTGAATATTTTATAGGTAAGCAGCTCTTGCCCGGCCAAACTCTGAGCATTGATAGCATTTATTTTTTTAAGGTATTTTTTTTCAAAAGCCAGTTCTTTGTCTCGGTTTTGCTGACTGATAATGGGGCCAAATTGATCATTGTATTCTCGCAGTCCTTGAAAGGTGGCGTTGATCGGGTTGAAATCAAATGATTCCAGACTATATTGCTTAACTAGCTGATCGAGTGCCGATTTTTCAACTTCGGAGGATATTTTGCTGTTGTTTTGAATGGTTTTAGTGGCATTATTGTGCATGCTCATCTGGCAGGAAACGAGTAACAACGAAGCAATGAGAACACTGAGAGAGGTCTTTTGGGTCATATTTATATCCAACAGGTAATATCAACAGGTTTTAATAAGGTTTTTCAGCAATCGGCTGATTATGCCGACTTTTGTGCTTAATAGACAAAAAATATTGTTACCGGGTGTTTATTATCAGGGGTTGGTTTTATAAATCAGGCTTGATAGGGAGCACTTCTGCCACGCTGTCTTTTCGCTTAAAAATTGTTCTTACGGTAGGGGCAGAAGAAATATCGATTTCCATACCATAATAATAGAGTTCAGAATTATCAAAAAGGGACTGCATTCGGCTCGATTTATTCAGAGAAATCAGTATAAATTTGATGAGTTGTTGATCCTCAAGTACTGCTAATAAATCATCATGTTGTTGCTGGCTAATCGATTCAAGTTGTTTAAAATAAGGCGTTAGTTTAGTCGCGTTGCCAAATTCAACGTCCAGTTGTTCCATTCTATAACCAGCTTTAATGAAGATGGTTTCGGCCTTAGTCAAGCTAGCAATGACCGCTTTTAATTTATCGGCGCTGAGATTGGCAAAGCCTGTAGCAGGCTGTGATTTTGATGAAGCATCTTCTTCTTGGGTTTTGTTTTTGTTAAAAAATCGATTAAACATAGGAAAAACAACCTGTATAAATGTTTGTACTTCAAATGTCACTCAATCACGATGAGAAAATTTTAGTCAAATTCTTGAATGGAAAACCAGTGCTGTTTCTCAATTGCCTTGCAATTTAAGGACTTAAGGTAAGATTTTTATTTAGCTATTCCCAAAAGTTATTTCCAAATAGCTGTTTATTAGTAGTCAATATTAGCTGATAAAGTCAGTATTCTATTTAATTATTAATCATTGAATAGAATATTGTGAACAAGAAAGTTGAATTTCCAATAAATGCCTACCCTGTTTCATCCGATCTGCTGGATGCCGTGCATGGTTTTGATAGTCAGGAGCTTTTCTGGTTAAGCGGTTATTGTAGCGGACTGGCCAAAGGTCGTAGCGATCCCCTGGCTTCGCTATCTGATAGTTTAATTGATAGCCAGTCTGATAGTTTGGTTCAGAATGCTTTATATTCTAGCGTGACGTTAAACACGCTGGTACTTTTCGCATCTCAAACAGGAAACTCTCAAAAAACTGCTGAGTCATTGTTGGCTCAGTTGGATAAAAAAATGTTGACGGTAGAGTTAGCCAATTTAGAGGATTTTAATCCAAAGAATCTGAGCAAATTTCAAATTATTTTATTAGTGGTTTCGACTCATGGTGAAGGTGAGCCACCGGATGATGCAATTGAATTTTATGATTTCGTCAAAAGTAAGCGTGCGCCTAAATTAGACAATGTTCAACACGCGGTGCTAGCGCTTGGCGATTCTAGTTACGAGTATTTTTGCCAAACAGGAAAAGATTTCGATGAAGCTTTTATAAAGCTTGGTTCGAAATCTCTGCTTGAGCGGGTAGATTGCGATCTTGATTTTGAGGTAGACGCCAACCAATGGATTAGCTCGTTAGTAGAAAAAATCTCTGCACTATCATCGCCTGGTGAATCAAACGCTAGCTCGGCGGTTGACCCAAAAAGGAATGATACACAACTGGACCGCTCTCAGTTTAGCAAAGAAAATCCGTTTACTGCGAGCATTCTATCGAACCAAAAAATAACTGGTCAAGGCTCAAGTAAATGTGTCCATCATATTGAAATTTCATTGGAGAATTCGGGCCTGCAATATTTGCCCGGCGATTCGATTGGTATTTGGGCGAAGAATAATCCACAGACGGTTGATGAAATATTGAATTTGACTCAGTTAGATGGTGAACAATTTGTGTCCATTAAAGGCGTTTCAAAATCATTACGAGGAGCCTTGCTAGAAAACCTGGAAGTCAGCTTAATCAATAAGAGTTTTATTAACGCCTATGCCGATCTGATCTTGCTTAAAGACAAGCAGGGCGCAGAGCAATTGATCAAAACGACCACGCTGGATTATTCGTCTTATATTCAAAATCATCAACTCCTCGATGTGATCGCTCTAGCACCGATACCGTTAGAGGCTCAACAACTGGTTGATTTATTAAAACCGATAAAACCGCGAATTTATTCGATTTCATCCAGTCTTGAAGCCAATGAAGATGAAGCTCATATCACTGTTGGACTTAAAGAATCGGTTAACGATAATGCAACTCGCCGCGGTACTGCGAGTGAATTTTTGATTGAAAGGCTTCAAGAAGATGATCAAGTGCTGGTATTTATCGAGTCAAATAAACGATTCAAATTACCCGCTGATGATACCCCTGTCATCATGATTGGACCGGGTACTGGCATTGCGCCTTTCCGCGCTTTTTTACAACAACGTCAGCAGCAGTCGGCCAAGGGTGAGAATTGGCTGTTTTTTGGCAATCCGCATTTTAATACTGATTTTCTTTATCAGTTAGAACTTCAAAAATATCACAAGCAAGGGGTGTTGACTCATCTTGACTTAGCTTTTTCTCGTGACCAGCAGGCAAAAAACTATGTGCAAGATCGTTTGTTAGAAAATGCGACTAATATCTGGAACTGGCTCGATAAAAAAGGAGCTGCTTTATATGTTTGCGGGGATATGAAGCATATGGCAAAAGACGTTGAAAAAGCTTTAGCCAAAATTATTTCAGAGCAAGGTGGGAAATCCATTCAACAAGCAGAAGATTTCCTAAAATTTCTTAAAAAAGAAAATCGTTATCAAAGAGATGTGTATTAATATGCCTGTAATAGAAAAGTCCAAAGAAAAACCCCAAAGAAAGTCAGTTGATAAATCAATTAACCAAACCAGTTATGATTCGAGTACTCACTCTGAGGTTGAAAAAATTAAAGTCGAAAGTAATTATTTGCGAGGAACGATTACCCCAAGCCTCAAGCAACAAATTACCGGTGCAGTTGCTGATGATGATTTAATGCTGATTAAATTTCATGGTATTTATCAACAAGATGATCGCGACATTCGTAACGAAAGACGCAAACAAAAGCTAGAGCCACTTTATTCGTTTATGATCCGTGCGCGAGTGCCTGGCGGTGTTGCTACTTCAGAGCAATATATTCAAATGGCAGATTTAGCGATAAATTATTCCAGTGGCAGCTTGCGATTAACTACCCGTCAGGCTTACCAATGGCATGGGGTTTTTAAGAGAAACCTGAAGACCACTATCGCCGGAATTAACCAGTCGATGCTAGATACTATTGCTGCCTGCGGTGATGTTAATCGCAATGTGATGAGTAATCCATTGCCAGAAA
The DNA here is from genome assembly GCA_030590405.1 of Kangiellaceae bacterium. Taxonomy (GTDB): domain Bacteria; phylum Pseudomonadota; class Gammaproteobacteria; order Enterobacterales; family Kangiellaceae. The sequence continues at coordinate 2,623 of JAUUYO010000028.1, read as the reverse complement.
CATCCCGTATTCATACAGAGATTTATGAGTGGTCTAAAAAAATAAGTGAACATCTATTACCTAAAACCAGGGCGTACCATGAAATCTGGCTAGATGGCAAAAAGGTTGAATCAACTCAGGAGCCGATTTATGGCGAGACTTATTTACCAAGAAAATTTAAAACTGCGATTGCCATTCCACCTTATAACGATGTTGATGTCTATGCCAATGATCTGGGGCTTATAGCGATAGTAGAGCAAGAGCAACTAATAGGTTTTAATGTTTTGGTCGGTGGCGGCATGGGGAGTTCTCATGGTGATAATTCGACTTATCCGAGAGTGGCAAGTTTGATCGGTTTTTGCCGTCTAGGTCAGGTGTTGGCTGTCGCTGAAAATGTGGTCAAAGTTCAACGAGATTTTGGAAACCGAGAAGTGCGTAAACTAGCACGTCTTAAATATACTATTGACCGATTAGGTATCGATAAATTTAAAAATAAATTATTTGCCTATCAGGGATTTGAATTGTCAGCTGCAAAGCTGTTTGAGTTTGAACATAATGCTGATCGCTATGGCTGGATGCAAGACGAAAATGGACTATGGCATTTAACCTTATATATTCATAGCGGAAGAATTATTGATAGCGAAGATAAAAAGCTTTTTAGCGGTTTATTAGAAATCGCAAAGGTACATGGTGGTGAGTTTAGAATTTCGCCTAATCAGAATATGATTATTAGTAATATACAACCACAAATAAAACCCAAAGTGGAAGCGTTGTTGCAAAAATATCAGATTAGTTTTGGTGAAACAGAAACGCCAGCCCGGTTAAACTCGCTTGCCTGTGTTGCCTTTCCCACCTGCTCTTTAGCGATGGCTGAGGCTGAACGTTATTTACCCAGCTTTATTACTAAGCTGGAAGTTCTGCTTGATAAATATGATTTAAAAGAACAACCAATTAATGTTCGTATGACGGGTTGCCCGAATGGTTGTGCTCGTCCTTTTCTTGGTGAGATTGGCCTGGTGGGGAAAGGTCCTGGAAAATATAATCTGTATTTAGGAGCAAGCCACACTGGTAATCGATTAAATAAGCTCTATCGTGAAAATATTAATGAAGAGTCCATATTACAGGCACTTGAACCGATCATTAAAGACTATTCGGAAAAACGGAAATTGAATGAATCGTTTGGTGATTTTGTGATCCGTTATCAAACAATTAAAGCCGTTAGTAACGGTCTTGATTTTCACTCATAGGAGTCGAAGATGTTAGAGCATTCATCAGGTTCTCCTTTAGAATCGATTACTGAGACGGTTTTTAAGCCATCGACTCAATTCGATTGGAGTGAGGAGCAAATTACAGAAGCAAATATTGATTTAGAGCGAATGACCGCAGTTCAGCGAACTGAATGGTCATTCGAGAATCTACCAGGAGAGTTTGCTTTGTCGTCCAGCTTCGGCGTTCAATCTGCTGTTAGTTTACATATGTTGACTCAAATTAAGCCAGATATTCCGGTGGTTTTGATTGATACCAGCTATCTTTTTCCAGAGACTTATCAGTTTATCGAAGAGTTAAGTGAAAGACTTAAATTAAACTTAAAAATTTATCGTGCCGATTTAAGCAGTGCGTGGCAGGAAGCGCGATTTGGTCGTTTATGGGAAAACGGTATTGATGGATTAGACCAATATAATCAAATGAATAAAGTAGAGCCGATGGAATCTGGTTTAAAAAAACTTAATGTACAAACATTGTTTGCTGGAATTATGCGTAGTCAATCTGAAAGTAGGGCGAAACTTTCGACGCTACAGCGAATGCGAAATCGGTTAAAAATCCACCCGTTGATTGATTGGAATAAGCGAATAATTCATCAATATTTAACCAAGCACAAATTACCCTATCATCCTTTGTGGAAAAAAGGTTACGTTTCGATTGGCGATGTGCATAGCAGCCAACCCTTGATATCTGGTATGACGGATGAGGAGACTCGTTTTGGTGGTTTAAAAAGAGAATGTGGTTTACACGAAGACCGATTGTCTGGTTTGTAAAAAAACTAAAAATATTTTGTTTTAAATATGCCACATTTGATGCATTGGAAGTCTTGATTCTTTTTTGTCTTGTGATGTTTTTTGAGCTATTTTTTTTTCTTTCGATAAATACTGATTAACACTTTCACGAGTTAAATGCGGCGCGAATAATTCGATAAAGCAATACATATAATTACGCATTAATAAATTTTTATTAAAAGCTAACCAGGTAGTGCATCGAGGCAGTAAGCTTTTAGTTGAATAGCCAATTAAATCACTATCAATTTTCGGGTCAAATGCCATTTCCGCAACAATACCGATACCGATATTTTTTCTCACATAGGTTTTAATGATATCGGCATCACGCGCGGTAAAAACGATATTAGCTTTAAGTTTTTTTGTCTGCATTGCTTTTACCAATCCAGAGTTACCACTGCTGGGTTCTTTGTAAGTCACGATGGGATATTTTGCGAGGTCTTGAAAAGTCAGTGTCGTTAAGTTTCCTAGTTCATGATTTTGTGGAAACAACACGACCCTGTCCCATTCATAACAAGGTATTTTAATAATGTCTGGATGCAACGTCTGGTTATCAGATGCGATGGCAAATCAATCTTTTGCTCAAGTAACAG
>JAUUYO010000061.1 GCA_030590405.1 Kangiellaceae bacterium | reverse complement strand
ACCAACTTCTTTTTATCGTCATTTTAGTGACATGGAAGCACTGGGGCTGACATTAATTGATGAATGTGGCCTTGCTCTACGTCAAATTATGAGAAAAGCTCGCAAAAGATTTAAGAAAGGTGGCAGCGTTATTCGTACTTCGGTGAAGATTTTTATGGAGTTTACGGAAACCTATCCTAATATTTTTAGATTGTTATTTCATGAACGCTCAGGCACTACTCATGCGCTGAGAACGGCTGTGGAAAGAGAGATCCAGTTTTTTATCGTGGAATTGACCGATTATATACAAACCGTTGGTTATGAAAAAGAATCGGCTTTTGCACAGGCCGAAGCCATGGTGGCGGTGGTGTTTATTGCGGGCGCAGGGTCACTTGATGCCAAGCCGAGTCAACGTAAAGCGATCGAGCAAAGAGCGATCCAACAATTGCGTTATATTGCCGCTGGCGCTAAGACCTTGCATCTGTCACAAAAAAAGGGGAAATAGTTGCCGCGAGACTAGGTTATATAAGAGGTTAGTCAAGCTTATAGCGTAAATGGCGAAATTGCGGACCACGGGAAATTTGTTTGAGCAACGGCACGATATTAGTGGGTGCGGGTTTGAAGCTGGGCAAGCAATACCAGTTTTGGCCGTAACCTTTGTAGGTCATCAGTTGCGATGTTTGTTTGCGCCAGAATTTGATTCGGGGTGGCATTTGTCGCAAGGTTATTTGCAAACAGCCTTGATCTTTGGGGTCGGCTTCTATTTTAACAATTTGTTCATTCATCTTGGTAAATCGAGTTATTCTGGTATTTCTGAGTTAATTATAGTGAATAATATGACTTTTGGCATTAAAATCATTTTATTATCTTTTTAATTCAACCTTTTGTATGCCTGTAAACGAATCTGATACAAAACAACTCGTCCAGATCTTTAATCGGCTTTTCGAGCAATCGGAAAATACCTTGTTGCAAATGGGGGCCGATGAGCCTTTTTATCAATCTGCCAAAGATAACCAAAAAGCGATTGTCTTTGCCCGTGAGGATTATTTTTCCAGCGCTTTGCACGAGATTGCCCATTGGACCATTGCCGGAGAGAAGCGTCGCCAGCTAGATGATTTTGGTTATTGGTATGAGCCTGAAGGTCGTAGTGAGGCACAACAAAAAGAATTTGAACAAGTGGAAATTAAACCGCAAGCGATTGAATGGTTATTGTCATTAGCCTGCAATCATCCCTTTCATTTTTCTGCGGATAATTTGTCTCAAGCAATCGATGCTTCGGAAGATTTCAAAAATGCGGTGCAAACTCAGGCTAAAAATTACCTGGTTTCATCCCTGCCACAAAGAGCACAATTATTTTTTGAGCAACTAAAAAAACATTACCGCGATGGTGAAGAAGTGAGGTTACTCAATGTTTAAGCTTGGACTAGTGATTAATCCTTTTGCCGGTATCGGAGGTCGAGTCGGTTTAAAGGGCAGTGATGGCGATAAAATTAGAGAAAAAGCGCTAGATTTAGGCGGGTTAAAACTCGCCGGTAAAAAAACTAAAAATTGTCTCAATCAGTTTGTAAAATATTTTTCAAATGTTGAAGTTTATACGGTTTCAACAGAAATGGGGGCTAATGTTTGTGATGAGTTGGGCTTAAATTATCAGGTCGTTTATCAAGCGACAGAACCATCTTCTAAAATAGATACCAAAAATGCCGTTGAAATTTTGCAACAGAAAAATCTTGATCTATTGCTGTTTGTTGGTGGTGATGGCACCGCGCGAAATGTGTTTGAAGTTTATGATGAGCAGCAAGCTGTATTAGGTGTACCTGCGGGAGTAAAAATCCATTCCGGGGTGTATGCCATTTCGGCAGAAGCGGCAGGTTTATTAGTTCGAGATTTAATTGAAGGCAAAATGTTAAGTTTAATTGAGGCTGATGTGGTGGATATTGATGAGCAGGCCTTTCGGCAAGGCAAAGTAAAAGCGCGCAAATACGGTTACCTGCAAATTCCCGCATCTCTACAATATGTGCAAGCGGTGAAACACGGTAGTCAGGAAGTGGAGGAATTGGTATTTGACGATATTGCCGCTGAAGTGATCGAATCGATGCAGGATGATATTTATTATGTGATTGGCTCAGGAACCACTTGCGCGGCGATTATGCAACAACTTGGATTAGATAATACTTTACTTGGCTCGGATATTATTTATCAGGAGTCTTTAGTCAAATCGGATGTGGTCGAAAAAGATTTATTGGAGTTGCTCAATCACGGGATAAAGGTGATTTTTATTATGACCGTTATTGGAGGGCAGGGGCATATCCTTGGCAGAGGCAATCATCAAATTAGCCCGGAAGTGATCAAACAGGCCCGTTGGAAAAATTTCCAGATCGTTGCAACAAAATCTAAATTAAATGAATTGGATGGCCGTCCATTGTTAGTGGATACGGGCGATATTGAACTCGATCATCAATTATTTGGATCAAAAAAAGTGATCACCGGTTATCGGGATTTTGTGCTTTACCCTGTTGGGATTAAAATAAACTAGCAGCTCAGTCGCTATTCTTCTCCGTCTTCAATGCGATATTAGGGGAGCAGCGTGCGAACTAACTAAACTGATTTTAGCGAACTAACTTTTTATCTACCTTTGATTTTTCATCTAAAGGGGGTGTACTGACAGAAGTTATCAAACTTCGAATTTTTTGCATTGGTATCAGCATCAATAAATTTCCCATTGCAACCAGAATAAAACCCAAAATGGTATATCCAGTCCATTCAAAGTCTTCATAAAAACTACTGATCACAACGGCTACAAATGGGAATAGCACAATCGAATAGCTGGCTTTTTCAGGCCCAATATTTTTAAGTAGATAAAAATAACTATAAAAAGCGATCACTGTTCCAAAAATAGCCAGGTAAGCTAATGATATTAAATAGTCTGGTTCAAAACTTATGGTAAAAGGAGTTCCCTTGTACCAGGCGATTAATGTTAAGAAAACTGTGCCGTATAACATTGACCAACCGCTGGTTTGAAAAACCGGATAATTATGATTTGAATTTCTAACGCTTATCATATTACCTAATGAGGCAAGTATTACTCCTGCCATTATTAGACCAAGTCCATAAATTGAACTGCTATCATTTTGGTAGTTGGAAAGCTCCGGCCAAAATAAAACCACGATGCCAGTGATACCAAAAGCCGCTCCCAGATAGGTTTTTGTTGTAATTTTTTTACCAAAAAATAACCGAGTATTAATAATGTTAACTAACAACAGCATGGAAAAACCGATGGATGTCATTGCAGAAGATAAATAATTTTGCGCTTCGTACAAAGCAAAATAATTAAAACAAAAATTAAACAGGCCTAAGAGCGCAATATAAAAATGCTGTGATAGGGTAAAGCTTAGAGGGATCGCTCTGAATTTGCTTATTGCCAGGATCAGAATTGATGCTAAAGCAAAGCGATAGATCAGAGATATTTCAACCGCAACTTGTCCCAATTGAAACTCAATGGCAAACCAGGTCGTTCCCCAGATAAGCACAGTTATTATATATAAAAATGTATTTTTCATTGGCTGACACCAGGGGCTGTTGAATTATGAAAGATCAACAGCCCCTAAAATTATACCTGTTAATTTAAGATATTTTAAACTCAGGCTGTGAAATATACGCTTATTCTGTATACTTTACATCTACAGAAAAACAGAAATGCGACCTATACAGATTAAAGTTCTAAGAACTGAGCAATAATGGTGATTTTATGTCCAGCATGATCAATAAAAATAGCCAGAGTTTTTTATATCAACAAGTCGTTGATTTAATTCAAACAATGCAATCGTCTGGGGCTTTGCGAAGCGGTGATAAGTTGCCTTCCTTAAGAAAGCTGAGTCATCAGTTAAATATTAGTATTCCAACGGTTAAACAAGCTTATATCGAATTGGAAAGACTGGGTAAAGTCGAAGCGAGACCTAAATCGGGTTATTTTTTAAAAGCGGTAGAGAGTTTGTTTAATAGTCCTAAAAGAGCTAGTTTTGTCCGCCGACCCGTTGCGGTGAGATGTCAGTCGTTGGTGGAACAATGTTATCAGGCAGTTCATGCACCGAATAGTTTACAGCTTGGGACTTCCCACCCGGTAATGGCTAATCCACCGGATAAAGCGCTGGCCCGTATCATGCGACGAGTGTTGGCACAACAAGGGCCAAAAGCCATGTTATATGGTCCGATGGATGGATATTTACCGCTCAAGCAGCAGTTAGCTCAAAGATATTTACAGCAGGGGATTGATGCCATGCCGGACGATATCATCATAACCAACGGCGCTCAGGAAGCACTTGCGATTGCGTTGCAAAGTGTTGCAAAATCCGGTGATATTATCGCGGTAGAATCCCCCACTTATTTTGGCATTTTAGAATTAATTGAAAATCTTGGCATGATGGCGTTAGAAATACCAACCTGCTCCAATGCCGGTATTTGTCTTGAAGATTTACAACATTCTCTCGATTCTCATGATGTTAAAGCCTGCATATTTTCTTCACTGATCAATAATCCGACCGGATCGTTGATGACAACAGAAAAGCGTCGGCGAATTGTTGATATTATCGAATCAAGAAATATTCCCTTAATAGAAGATGCGGTTTATGGTGAATTACATTTTAGCCAGACCATTGAGTTACCGATGCAAGCCTATTCGACCAAAGGGTTGGTAATTACTTGCAGCTCTTTTTCTAAAACCGCCGCTCCCAGTTATCGGGTGGGTTGGATTTTGTCTAATCGTTATGAAGAAAAAGCCAAAGGTTTAAAACGTGCGTTATCTTGCTCGACTTCACTCCTTAATCAAATGGTGATTTATGAATTCGTACGAAGTGGTGATTATGATCGCCATCTTAAGCGCCTGATACAGGTTTTGAGAGTGAATAAAGAAAGAATGCTGGCGGTGATCGCCCGGCATTTTCCTGAAAATACTTGTTTATCTAATCCGCAAGGAGGAGGAGTTATCTGGTTGGAGTTACCTGTTGGTTGTGATGTCATCGATTTGTTCAGAAAATCTGTCGAAGCCGGGATCAGTATAACGCCCGGAGTGTTATTTTCTGCAACGGGCAAATATAAACGCTGTGCGAGAATTAGCTATGGCTTGCCATGGGACGCCAGAGTTGAACAGGCGATTGAGCAACTGGGGGTGTTTGCAGGTGAGTTATTAAATGAACAATGCGTTACCACCCATTAGAGATTGTTCAAAGTGGCTAGCTTATATCTAGTGCTTTTGTGCGAGATCTCTCACAAAGATGTGCGAGATTGCCTAAAAGCATGTCAGTAAAGGCGCGGTTGTAGTAAAAGGAAATTCAACAATCGGATAAAAAACAACAGGTTATGATGTTTTTAGGATTGACCCAATCATTTCATTTGGTAAATAATAATTAATATCACCTTGCGATAAAACCCCGTTAATCTACAATTTACCTCGTCCTAAGGAAATAAGGACAAGGAAACGCTGTTGACGGAACAACCATTAAAAAGGAATTTTAGTGTATCGGGACAAAATCAACGACTGATTTTTAAGCGTATAAAGGACATATTAAGGATGATTTTTCAACTTGGACTGAATGTCTGGTAAGGAATTCGGACTGGCGCTAAGGATAGCGCAAAAAGGACTTTATAAGGATAAGACTGGCATTAAGGATGAGTTTAACAAGGAAAGTGCTTTAAGGATTAAGCGACCAGAGCAAAGGGATAAGCTTACAGGAGGAGTTGGACGTAGTAAGGGAGCCATAAGGAACTGGCAAAGGATTACACTGGGACAGATTGAAAAGAAGCTTAAAAAAGGCAACTTCGCAAGAAGTTGCCTTTTTTTTATGTTCAGGGATAATGGCTTGGCGAAGTGGCGATTTCCCTTGCATCCTGAGCCATGCTCGTTGAAAATACTGGTTATTCAATAAAAATTAATATTTGATTGGGATGACTAACCTGTATGACCTTATCGCTTGATTTCACCAGGCTTTCCCCGCTAATCACCGATCAGAGCTTGATCTTAACCCCGAACGCTCGCACTCAAAAAGCTATCTATTCTGGTCAACTCTCAGAACTGGCTGAAAATCAGGTCATCGAATCCATTGATGTTCGCTCTTTTTCACAATGGCAGGATGATTTATGGTCTGAACTTTCCTTCGGTCAAACACTACCTAAAAGACTGTCCAACCTTGCGATAAAATCCTGGCTGGAAAAACTGGTGCGTAATGAATCCGCCTGGACTTTGACTAATCCGTCGGGGGTCGCTAATAAAGTAGTAGAGGCATACCAAAACTTGATCCAATGGGATCTGAATTTAGATGATATACAAGCGAACCAAACTACCGAAATTGACTATTTTAAGCTCTGGATTAAAAAGCTTGAGGTTTTTTGCAAAGAAAAGAAGCTGATTGCGTCTTTTGCCTCACTGGCAGCTATCCGTCAACATCTCAATGAATTGTTACCTTGCCTACCCAAGCATATACTCTTGGTCGGTTTTAACCAGCTAACGCCGCTTCAACAAGATTTTTTTGACTGCTTAAAAGCGAAACAAATCGACATAGACATCTACGATTATCAAACTTCGGTAAACAGCGCCTGTCAGTTAAGTTTTTCAAGCTTGCAGCAAGAGTTAACTTTTGCCGCCAAATATGCCAAAAAATATCAACAAAGTGGTGAATGTGTTGCTATTGTGGTGGAGCAATTAGCCAGACAACTGGGCGAGGTTCATCGCGCTTTTAGTCAGGTTTTTCAGCCAGAAGAAGTGAAACCCTGGGTCCCCTTAAGTAAACCCAAATATAATGTATCAGCAGGCTTTGCTTTAGCAGACCAGCCTTTAGTTAAAACAGGTTTATTACTACTTAATATTAAAGCTGGGCGAATTAGTCTGGAGGAACTGCACTTTCTAAAAAACACCCCATTTATTGACTGGGGAAGCTATCAACGAGATATTCGTTTTTTTCTGCATCAACTTTGTTTAAATGCACGAAAAAATTATTCAATAACATTCTTGCTTAAAGCGATTGAAGAGTATAGTACTCCTGAAAAACTTGAGCTTCTAAAAATTCGATTACAATTTATTGAAAAAAAACATTACAAACAATTACCCATCAATCAACATATTGAGCATTGGCGGAAACTACTGTCAATTTTGGGCTGGGCAGATATCGCGGGTTTAAATGAATTTGAAATTCAAGCTAAAAATATGCTGCTTGGATTGATCAATGACTGTGGTTTACTCAGTGACCTTTATGATAAAATCTCGTCAAATGAAGCATTTGATTTTCTTAATCAATCAAGCAAACAGATGGCTTTTCAAATCGCCAGCGACAGAACGAATGTTCATATTCTAGGTGTTTTAGAAGCGAGTGGTTTACAATTTGACCATTTATTAGTGATCGGTTTTAACCGTAGCAATTGGCCTCAAAAAAATAAGATCAATCCGTTTTTACCTTTGTCTCTCCAGCGGGAGAAAAATATGCCCGGTAGCTCGGCGGAAAGAGAATATGAGTACGCCCGGGATTTGTCCAATAGTTTATTAAATTCAGCCAGGCAGGTTGTGATTACTTCGAGTGAAAGTGATGCCAGTCAATCGCTCGCTATTGCGCCATTTTTCAACCACTTGCCTTTAGCGGATGCGGGCGGTTTCATTGAAGAAAATACCGATAATATTCCACAAGCTGATTATCGCTGGACAGATGATTCCAGTATCAATTTATCCGCAATAGAAATACGAGGCGGGGCCTATTTATTAAGTGATTATGCAAAATGCCCGTTTAAATCGATCGCGACTTTTCAGCTGAAATTATCCGGTTACCAAGCACCAGAAATTGGGGTGGAGCCAAAAACTAAAGGCAGCTGGTTACATGAGACCATGGACATCATCTGGCAAACGTTAGGCTCTCAGCAAGCTTTGTTAGCGATGTCAGCATCTCGGTTAGAGCAGCTGGTTTTTGAATCTCTGCATAGCGCTATGCAAAAGCATCAAGCTTTTCTGTTAGCCACTACCGAGTCGGAAATTGTTGAGCTTGAATTAAATAAACTGGCAGCGCTTATTCTTGAATGGTTGGAGATTGAAAAACACCGGGCCAATTTTAACGTGAAGCAATTAGAAGCGGAATGTGTGTTAGATATTGAAAAGCTGAGTTTAAAATTTCGTGTCGACCGAATTGATAGTAATGATAATAACCAGATAGAAATTATCGATTATAAAACCGGTAAAACCGAAGTAAAAAACTGGTTTGGAGTGAGGCCAACCGAAGCGCAAATGCCTGCGTATGTTTTATCTATGAGAGGGCAAAATATTTCTGGATTAAACTACGCCAGATTAAAAGCTGGAGAAGTTGCTCAAACGGGATTAAAGTTTAAATCTGATGATGAGAAAATTGTAAAGTTTGATCATTTTCTCAAAGAAATAAAATCTGGTCCATTAAAAGATGGCAATATTAAAGATTTTGACGACCTGGTCGAGCAATGGCAAAAATCCTTAGCGCGAATGGCGGTTGGAATTTCGAGCGGATATATGCCGGTTGCACCAAAAGATAAAAATCAGTCCTGTTTGTTTTGCGATTACAAGGCCATTTGTAGAATTAATGAGCCACAACCAGAAACAGATATTGAGCAATGTAAGGGAGAGCCGCAAACCTTGCCAACTAAAATTGAGGTCGCTAATGTCTAATTGCAATTCTCCGGTTGTTGACCAATCTATTCGTGATGAACTGCTTGATATAACCCAGTCCTTTATCGTACAAGCGCCTGCGGGTTCTGGTAAAACAGAATTGCTCACTCAACGAATTTTGGCATTACTTGCATCGGTACAAAAGCCTGAAAGTATCTTAGCAATTACCTTTACCAGAAAAGCAGCGGCGGAAATGCGCGAAAGAGTCGTGAGTGCTTTGCTATTAGCCGAGCAGGACGTCCCACAAAGTAGCCATGAACTCGCTCGCTGGAAATTAGCCAAAGCGGTTTTAAAAATTGATCAGCAACAAGGCTGGAATCTTATCGCCAATCCAGGGCGACTCAATATTTATACTATCGATGCTCTGTCGGCCAGTTTAAGTAGTGCGCTGCCTTTATTATCACAAACAGGTACCATCCCAGCGATTGAAGAAAAAGCATCTCGTTATTACAGTTTGGCTGCGGAAAGAATGTTAGCCTCAATAAAAAATAATGATGAGGTTGCGGAAAATATCAAAACCTTATTGATCCATAAAGACAACAACTTAAAGCAGGTGGTTGAGCTAATTGCACAGCTATTAGCCAAACGACTACAATGGCTAACTCGGATTTCCGCCGAGGATCATCAATTAACCTGTGAGCAATTATTTGATTCGCTCAATATTATTATCGAAGAAAAACTGCAATCTGTTTACGCCAGGTTCCCGGTTAATATCATCGCTGAATTAGCTCCACTTTTGCAACAAGCTTCACAGGTGTTAAAAAATAATGATAAGTGTAAGTTAACCAATTTATTAGCTATCGATCAAGTGGAAGCTATTGGTTGTCCGCTCGATTCTGATCTGATGCTTTGGAAAGCGATTGCTGAAATGATGTTAACTTCGAATAAGTCAAAACCGGCTTTTTATAAAAGCCCATCAAAGACTAATGGTTTTCCGTTGGCCAAAGATGCAGACAATGAGCAACAGGCAGAAGAGTTCACTCGGCATAAAAAAATCTTAAAAGAAATCTTAGCGGATTTATTAAATTATCCGGAATTAGCAGCAGTATTAAATGAAGTTCGATTATTGCCGGACAATATTGAATCGGCCATTGAAAACCCGGTTTTGCAGTCAGTGATCCAGTTATTACCAATAGCGGCCAGTCATTTGAAATTGGTCTTCCAGGAATTTAATATTCTTGATTTTAGTGAATTGAGTTTGTCTTCATTAAATGCTTTGGGTTGTGAAGAGGCTCCTAGCGATATGGCATTAGCTTTAGACTATCAGATAGAACATATCCTCGTGGATGAATTTCAAGATACTTCATCCCCGCAAAATAGACTGATTGAGTTGTTAACTGCAGGGTGGGATAGCAGTAGCAATAAAAGTCTTTTTCTGGTTGGTGACCCTATGCAGTCTATTTATCGATTCAGAGATGCCAATGTGAGTTTGTTTATGCAAATTATCAAACTCGGTGTCGGCCAATTAAGACCAAAGTTCAGGCAGCTACAAGTAAACTTTCGGTCGAATCAAAAGATTATTGATTGGGTTAATCAGCAGTTTACTCAGATAATGCCAGTGCAAGATGATCTTACTTTATCGGCGGTTAGTTACGCGCAAGCCACGGCGTTTCATCAGGCACTGGAATCAAGTTGGGTCAAGTGCTGTGTAACTCTAGACGCTCAAGACCATCGTCTGCAAGCAGGACAAATTTTACAAGTCGTGGTAGAGCACTTGCAGGAAAATAAAAACCTGGCTGATGGCGAACCGCTTAAAACATTAGCCATACTTGCTAGAAGTCGTGGTCACCTGGTTGAAATTATTGAAGCACTTAATCAGCATTCCATTATTTATCAGGCGGTAGAAATTGAGCCTTTGATCAATAAGATGATTGTTAGCGATATCACCCATCTGGCTCTGGCGTTGACCGATGTTTATGATCAGTTATCCTGGGTGGCCTGTTTTCGCTCGCCCTGGTTTGGGCTGAGGTTAGATGATATTCAAATTATTTTAACGAGACTTAAAAATAGTAAAAAAAGCATACCGGAAGTTATTGAACAGTTGATGTTACTTGAGAAAAAGAAAGAAAGCGTTCTTAGTTCACAAGCCATCATAAGAATTAAAAAATTATTACCCATTTTAATCCATGCGATAAAACAAAAAGGTAGAAAGCCTTTTACAAAATGGTTGTCTGGTTGTTTTGAAGCGGTAGGTGGACTATTGCAAATTGATATCGCTTCCGATCACCAGGATCTGGAAACCTGCCTTAATACCATCAATGAATTTGAAAATGGCGGTGAGTTAATCGACAGGGCAGGCCTTAATCAGGCATTGGAAGGCTTATACGCCGCGCCAAATCCGAATGCTGATAATCAGGTACAAATTATGACCATTCATAAATCGAAAGGTCTTGAGTTTGAACGAGTGATATTGCCAAGATTGGATGCCAGAAGTGTCGGCGTTGATTCGCCATTGCTCAAATGGGCCGAAGTGGTGGATAGCTACGGTATTGCTCATAACCTTCTGGCGGTATCCAGACAGACAGGTATGGACAATGACTCGATTTATCAGTTCATCAATTATCTGGATCAACAAAAAGAAAAGTATGAAAGGCAACGGGTACTATATGTTGCTGCTACTCGTGCTAAGTCGGAATTATACTTGTTTGCCAATCTTTGTGTAGACCAAAAAAATACAGATAAAGATGAAAAGGGTAATATTCATTTTAAACGTCCTACCAGTAATAGTTTTTTAGGCATGTTATGGGATGGTGTTAAGCACAATTTAGAATTTATTAATGGAAGTGATGAGGTTACCTCCGGCTATCAAGAGGTACAATATTCTGCTCCTGCTAAAATCGATGAAACAGGCTTAGCCGAATTGAAGGAGTTAAATAGTCAACAATCTCAACTCGCCTATATATTTCCTGCGAGAAAAATTAAGCAGACGAATATTGAAAACATTAATGAAGTGAGTGAAAAGGAACTTCCTGAAAATATCCAATCAAATGATTTATTAACTGAAGACAATGCTAAACAAAGCTCCGAAACAGAATACGATTCGGTGGCAACTATTGTCGGTGTCGTCGTTCATCGACAGTTAGAATGGCTTTCTAAACAACCGCTCATCGGTTTTAGCTTACCGGAAAATTGGAATGAAATTACCGCTGGTCAATTAATTGCTGCAGGTATTCGCTCTAGCGATGAAAACTTTAAAGAGCATGTTAAAACAGTGGTGAGAGCGATTGAAAATACTTTGAAGGATGAAATGGGGCGTTTTATTCTCAATGACCATTCACATGCTAAAAGCGAAATGAGTTTACACAAAAAAATTTCCTATGGCGTCTTTGTAACAAAAATCATCGATCGTACTTTTGTGGTAGAAAACAAGCGTTGGATTGTTGACTATAAATCGGCCGAACCTCAAAGCGGCGAATCGCTAGAAGTTTTTTTGAAAAAAGAAATTGCCAGCTATAAAAAACAGATCGGAGAGTATGTTGAGTTATTTAAAAGTATGGAAGGCCGAAAGATTATTGCAGGTCTTTATTTCCCTCTAATTTCTCATTTTGAAAAAATACACGAAGATTGAAGTCATAAAAAATTATTCACATAATAAGAACTACTTTTTCTGTAACAACTCCTTAGCTCGTTATTGTCGCTTGAAAACAAAATAAATCTGATAAAGGTTGCCCCACATTGTTGGGGTATAAGCAATATAATATTTTTATTGATGATATTAGTCATCTACACTTGCATCTGTTCTGTTAAAAAAATAATTATTGGTAATAATACCAAAAAAAACTAGCATAAAAATATACTAGTTTTATCTTGTGTCACACTACTTAAATTCAAAATGTTCTAATACTTTGCTATTTGTTGGCAGGAAATCTCAATTTAAAATAAAAGTGAAAAATTATTGTGAATCCAGTCAGATAATTCAAGCAAAAATTTGCGATGTCCGTAGTTTATGTTAGAGTTCTCATCGCAAAGTATATGTTCATACTACGCATTAATTTAAGAATAAAATAAATAACATGTGAATAAAGCAATCTCTTACTTACCTTTCTTAATGGATTGTTTTTTTGAACGTTGAATCTGTTACGTTCAATTGATTATGATTGTTGGTTTTTGTTTAAGCAAAACAATAAATAATAAACAATAATCAATAATCAATAATCAATAATCAAAGTATTTGATGTCTTTTATTTTGTCGTATTTCTAATAAATATTTGGGGAACAAAATATGATGAAATTATTAATCTCTTTAACCTTTTTTATGTGTTGTTTTTCTGTAGCCCAGGCCGGTTCAGATAGAACCGATAGCAAAAATAGCTACTTAAGAACTTACGCTCCTAATCTATATATTGATAAAAGCACCAATTACCGACCTGTCTCTGAGAACTATGATGGTTCGTATAAATTGCGGGATAACATTTCAAACTACAACAAATGGAAAGATGGTTCAGGTACCTCTGGCTATGAAGTGACCGGGCATGTAAGACGCAGCTATGTGAGTAATAGTCCGGTGTTAGCAACAGGGTACTATTACGCGTTCGAATACTGGTATTACTATGTTAATAATGATAATTTCGCACCGTTTTTACAGCATTCAACTGACTGGGAAGGGGTGGTTGTCTGGGTAAAGGATTTGGGTAGTAATCCTGTTGGCGTCACCCATTTTTATCACAATGAACATGATTACCATACCTGGGGACAGATCGCCAAGTCAGGTAAACATGCTCAGGTGGGTGTCGTTAATGATGGTCATGCATCCTATCTTTTTAAATCCGGAAAAGATCCAATGAACTCATCTCCTCAGCATTGGCTAGACATTATGGCTGGCGGATCATGGAATCCAATTAAATTAAGCTATAGCAGCTTTAAAATAATCGCACAGCCTGGACAGGGAAATGGTAGTAGCCGTTGGACTGATTCTGATGGTCGGCATTGGTACAGTTATTGGAATGAAATCAAGTCGGGAAGTAATAGTTGGTATGCCGATTGGATGTGGAGACCAACCACATTTCCAAAAAGCAGTACAACTGATAGTGGGATGTCTGCGATCTGGATGAGGGATCAGTGGAAAAATCCAGAAAAACACATAGACAACGATGGAAAAACAAGCTGGTAGCAGTGAATTTTAGTTTTAAGGGGGTAAATGACGAGCCGTTTTATCGGAATAATTAATCCAGGCAGCGTTTGTTTACAGATACTTTATTAAACTAAAAAAGAATTGTTTCATTGCGAAAATCTGGTTTGTATTTATGGATTTAGATGCTTGTTTATTAAATTCATACTTACTTGAACTGATTGTTCGTCAATGAAGTAATAATCTGTTCGTCCAGGCATTAATTAATGCTTGATAACGAATATTTTTAGCAAGTTAATTTGGTAACTTGTATTTATAACAATAAACAATAAACAACAGGAACAACCTATGAAACATTCAAATAAATATCGGCTGGATAACGCAGGTTTTGCTTTATCTAAAAAAGCAGCAGCAATTTCTTTGGCTATTTTTTCGATTTCAGCAAGTAGTATAACTTTTGCAAAAGATAAACAAGAATTACAGCTAATTAAAAAAGAGCCAGTAGCCGTTACAAGTATGGTTAAAAGCCAACCGAAGTTTCGAGCGGTTAGTTCGACCAGAGCAATTAAAGGTCAATATATTGTGGTATTTAAAGATCAATTTGTAACGACTCAAATTGAAAGCATGTCAGGCATACAGACTT
>JAUUYO010000057.1 GCA_030590405.1 Kangiellaceae bacterium | reverse complement strand
GCACTATGAGCGTTTGAGCCAGCCCAGCAGTCATCATTTGCTGATTGATAAATTGCCCTTGTTGATTAAATACAAATACTAAATCTCGTTTATAACGGTCTTTCTTGTTTTTATCGTATACCCAATAGATGGTTGAATGCTTTGCCGCTAATTGCTTTAGCTTGCTGAGTGATGCCTTAGCGTGAGCCTGGGCTGGAAGGTTGGAGGTGGAATTTATCTCGGGCGCATTGATATGCAGTAGCCTTAGTTTATTACCCTTTTTAGTATGAATGGTGTCTCCGTCGGGGAGCCATTGGACTTGGCCTTGATATAGGTCGCTAGCGGCAAAGTCTGATAGTTTGGGACACAGATCATTAGGCGTCGAAGAGGGGGTTAGGGCGCTTGCTTGGCCGCTACAAAATAAGGCAATAAAAAAGGTGCTTAAAAGCACCTTTTTGAGTAATTGTTGTTGCAAGATTTGCTTACTTTTTAAGTGAGCGAGCTGCAAAACGCTTACGGAATTTATCAACACGTCCACCGGATTCAGCAGTTTTCTGCTTACCAGTGTAAAAAGGGTGACACTCAGAACATATATCTAGAGTGATGTCTTTACAAAGTGTAGAACCAACTTCGATTTTGTTACCACAACTACAAGTTGCAGTCATTTGCTCATAACCTGGATGAATATCTGTTTTCATGATGTTTTCTCTATTTCGTTGTGTATCGCCAGATGAGCCAGATCGACTTTCATCGAAAAATTGGTCAAATACCATACACATTTAATGGAGGCGCGATTTTACAGGGGAGAATGGGAGAATGCAAGAGCTGAGCTGAGCTGAGCTGAGCTGAGCTGAGCTTATTCTAGCTCATTTTTACGATAGCATTTTTGTGTACAAAGCAAATCTCTCTTCCTGTAGCAGATATATCTGCTATTAAGTAACCTTCTTTGCGTAAAGAATTGACTGTATTTACTGTTTTATCTTTTCCAATGCCTTTAAATCGATGATGAAATTCTATTAAGAGTAACTTGGGGCGTATGGGGGAGTTCAACATATTTTCAAGTACGTCATACTCTGCTCCTTCAATGTCCATTTTCAATACATCTATTTTTTGATGGCCTAATTGCTTAGCCATAGACTCCAAGGTAAAAGCATCAACGCTAATACCATCATCGCGCTGCTCTTCTTGTTTATGAAAAGTGTACATAGTCTCCGATGTTTTACCGCTCTTTTTTATTCTTGGATAAAAGAAAAAGGTTCCATCTTTGTCGGAGGCTGCCCAAGGAAAAAACTGAAATCCAGATGGAAGAGCTTGTTTATTAATCCAATCAACAGAATATGGTGTTGGGTCAAAAGCAAATAGTTTCACTTTTTTTTGTTCAATAATTTCTAAATCAAAGGCGATATCATCGCAGATCCCAATAGAATAGACTACGTCATTTTCGCTAATAAGTTCTGGTACCAGAGTCCAGCCTGGGTAGTTCTGTGTGTTCAATTGAATATCAATTTTTAAATCAGGTTCCTTGCCGACAATCCGTTTAAACTTCAACTTTAGCCTACGGAAACCATCACTTTGTTCAAATTTTTTCCAAACTTTACTACCCATAACTGTTCCTTAAGTGGTCACCGATTAGCTGTGTTTTTTAAAGAGAGGGGCTAAACAATTTATTAATATTATTATTTCTCAATAAATTTAGCTATTGCAAGCATCGCGGATAATAGCATGGCGTCCGAAAATTGTCCCATCTATTAATCAGTGGCTAAAGAGTTGAGAGAAACCAAATCTCAATCAATATTTTTAACATTAATTAAATCTTCTTCCCTTTTTTGCTCATCAAGACGACGCATCAATTCTTTACGTTTGTCACAAGGTTCATCGCAATCACAAACTTTTTCTAAACCTAAATCCGAAATGCCGCCGCAACTGCCTTTGATTTTCTTTTTTTGAAAGATGTAACCAATCGCCATGATCGCAACAACGATTAACATTAAAAGAAATGTGATGATAAAAACTTGCATAATAACTGGGGCCTAAACTAAGTTTAATCTATAAAACCGTAGTATCTTTAAAAACCGTAGTATCTTTAAAAACGGCAGTGGATTGACGTAACCGGTTCACTTGTAATTGTAATACATCTGGCCGGGAATAATGTCCCGCTGGATCAAAGCTTTGCCTTTCTCTGCGCACAAACGCATGGTCGAGTTCAGCAGTAAATAATCCTTCTTCACCGACTTGCGGCTCGATTAACCAGCTGCCGTCAGGGTTGGCAATACAAGAGCCGCCATTAGCGAAATAATCAACTTTACTGTTAACCAATTCAGAAAGCTCAGTCAGACTTGTGCTGGCATCCGTCGGGCGCATCAGGCCACACACAGAAATGACATAGGAACGGCCTTCTTTGGCCATAACCGGGGTTAAATCGAAGGTGTTTTTAAGATTGCCGGGCCAAATGGCCACATGTAGGTCTTCACCTTGCGCATAAAGCGAGGCACGGGCTAACGGCATCCAGTTTTCCCAGCAATTTAGACCGCCTACCGTGAAAGCTTCTAATGAATGGGTGACCAGTCCATGACCATCCCCGGTGGACCAGCTAAGCCGTTCTTCGTAAGTGGGCATTAACTTTCTGTGTACAGACTGAATTTCCCCTTGTTGATCAATATAAACCATGCTGCAATACAGGCTGTGACCACTACGATCTTTGGGGCGCTCGATAATGCCTAAATAAACCGCGATGTTATGCTCTTTGGCAACCTGACATAATTCAGATAAATCGCCTCGCTCAATTTGTACTGCTTGATAGGCATATTCGGCCTGAATGTTTTTTTGTTTTTCCGAGTTAAATTTTGCCCCATCGGTAACTTCAATCCAGAAGGGATAACCCGGCACTAATGCTTCGCCAAAAACTACCAGCTTGCAATTTTGACTGGCGGCCTTGGTGACATAAGCAATCACTTTTTTAAGAGTTTGCTCTCGTTTAAACCAGATAGGAGCGATTTGGGCTAAGCCGACCTTGATTTTTTGAGTGGATGTTTGCATAGATACTCTTTTTTGTGAACTTTTTAATATTCGGGATTAAATTTTTCACGGCACGGAGGCCGCTCCTACCGAATAGCCATGTGAGGTAGGAGCGGCCTCAGCGCCGCGAAGGAGCTGTACCCTAAACTCATTTTCAAAAACAGCTCCTACAACAGATGCTTTTTGAAAGCACTAGTATACACCGCATCAAAGCCATTCTCATTTTTTACCAATAGATATATCGGCAAGTTATTTTGCTCGGCAAAAACTATCGCTTGATCAGCCCCCATCACCATAAAGGCGGTGGCATAAGCATCGGCCAGCATGGTTTGTTGATGTAGCACAGTCACAGAAACCAAATTATGGGTGATTGGTTTACCGGTGGTTGGATCAATTGTATGAGAAAACCGAACCCCATCTTTTTCAAAGTAATTTCGATAATCACCGGAGGTTGCCACCCCCAGTCCTGATGGTGAAAAAATCTGTTGAATTTGACGTTTTTTCTCGATGGGTGCTTCAATGGCTAACCGCCAGGGGATTAATTTTGGATTAACCCCTTTTGAGGCGGTTTCTCCGCCAATTTCTACCAGATAGTTTTCAACTAGATTATTTTTTAAGAGTTGTGCGATTTGATCTACGCCATAACCTTTGGCAATGGCTGACAGGTTAATCGAAAGGCTGGCATGCTGTTTTTGAATACAATGATCACCAAAATGAATTTTATTGTAGCCAATTTGCTGCAATAGTCGCTCAATGATTAATTCATTCGGCACTCGATCATCGGTGTGTTTTTTATCAAAGCCCCATTCCAAAATTAGCGGCCCGATGGTTACATCGAATTTCCCTTGAGTTTCTTTACTGACATCGATGGCACTCTTAATAACATAATAGGTTTCATCTGAAATATTCTGGCAAGTTACTGAGGTTGATTGGTTAAATAAAGACAACTCGGAATCGTCAATATAAGTCGACATCAGTTGATTTATTTTTAGTAATTCGGTATCGATATTTTGTTGCAGGTTTGCCGCTGTTTTTTGATCCGTTTTCAACGTAATTTGATAGGTGGTACCCATGGTAAAACCATTGAGGTGGATATAGCTTGATTCCGGCTGACAGGCACTGATAAAGCAAACAATAATTATAAAAAATATTATTCGAACAGAAAACATTGGGATCTCTTTTTTGTGTAGGTGCTTTAAGCAAATTTGCTCCTACAAGTTACAAAAAAGGACAGCCAAGCTGTCCTTTTCTTTTTTATTCAAAACTTGCTAGCTGATTTTATCCACCAAAATCATCCAGGAAGATATTGTCTCTTTCAACCCCTAAATCTTCCAGCATCTTAATCACGGCCGCATTCATCATCGGAGGGCCACACATATAATATTCACAATCCTCAGGCGCTTCATGGTTTTTCAAATATTCATCGTGCAACACATTATGAATAAATCCGGTATAACCGTCCCACTTATCTTCCGGCATCGGATCAGACAGTGCAACATGCCAGTCAAAATTATCATTGTTATTGGCTAACTCGTCATATTCTTCGGTATAAAACATTTCCCGGCGGCTTCTTGCACCATACCAGAAAGAAATTTTACGGTCAGTTTTGAGGCGTTTTAATTGATCAAAAATATGTGAACGCATCGGTGCCATACCAGCGCCGCCACCAATAAACACCATTTCATTTTTGGTTTCTTTGGCAAAAAATTCACCATATGGGCCAGAAATAGTGACTTTATCACCCTGTTTTAAATTAAATATATAAGAAGACATTTTACCGGCCGGTAAAGTCATATTTCTCGGCGGCGGTGAGGCAATTCGCACGTTTAACATGATGATGCCTTCTTCGCCGGGATAGTTTGCCATCGAATAAGCACGGGTGACGTTTTCTTTGACTTCAGAAACTACATCCCAAATTTTAAAGTGATCCCAATCCGGATGATATTCTTTATCGATATTAAATTCTTTGTAACTCAGTTTATATGGAGGGCATTCGATCTGAATATAACCACCCGCTCTAAAAGGTACGCTTTCACCTTCTGGCAATTTTAATTTTAGTTCTTTAATAAAAGTCGCTTTGTTATCGTTAGAGATAACTTCACATTCCCATTTTTGCACCCCAAAAATTTCTTCCGGTAGTTCGATTTCCATATCTTGCCTGACATTCACCTGACAGGATAAACGAACGCCTTGTTTGGCTTCACGCTTGTTAATATGGCCTTCTTCGGTGGGCAATAAACTACCGCCACCGGAATTCACGACACACTTACATTGACCGCAAGTACCGCCGCCGCCACAAGCTGAAGGGACAAATACTCCGACATCGGCGAGTGCGCCTAATAACTTGCCGCCCGCATTAGTAGTGATGGCTTTCTCATCTTCATTGTTAATACCAATACGCACCGCGCCGCTACTAACAAGGCTTGATTTAGCTGCCAGTATAATTAATACCAGGGCTAATATGACCAAGGTAAACATGGATACGCCAACAATAATTGTTTCTAACATTTATATTTATCCTTTTTATTAAAGTTGAACGCCGGAAAATGACATAAACGCTAACGCCATCAAGCCAACCGTAATAAAAGTAATACCAAGACCTCTTAAGCCTTCTGGCACATCGCTGTATTTCATTTTTTCTCGTATGCCAGCCAGTGCAACAATCGCTAACGCCCAACCGAAACCACTGCCAATACCGTAAACCATCGATTCAGCAAAATCATACTCTCGCTGAATCATAAATAAACTACCACCAAGGATCGCGCAGTTCACTGTGATTAAAGGTAGAAATATTCCAAGTGCCTGATAAAGGGCTGGGAAAAATTTATCTAAAATCATTTCTAAAATTTGAACAATCGCTGCGATAACGCCGATATAAATGATCAAGCCTAAAAAGCTTAAATCGGTATCTGGCATGCCTGCCCAGGTCAATGCGCCTTCATTTAACAGGTAAGTAGAAAGCAAATTATTGACCGGCACGGTGATCGCTTGTACTACGACAACTGCAACCCCTAAACCTATCGCGGTTTGAACTTTTTTGGAGACTGCTAAAAAAGTACACATTCCCAAAAACGCGGAAAGTGCCATATTCTCAATAAAAACTGAGCGGATAAATAAACTAATATAATGTTCCATTAGCTTTTCTCCTCAACTTGCTCTGGCTTCCAGGTGCGGAGCGCCCAAATTAATAAACCAATGATAAAAAATGCACTTGGTGGAAGGAGTAATAAACCGTTAGTCTGGTACCAACCGCCGTCTTTAATCGGGGTCAATATGGTAAAGCCTAAAATACTGCCGGAACCTAATAGTTCGCGAGTCACAGCAACACAGATTAATATTGCTGAGTAACCAAGTCCATTACCAATCCCGTCAAAAAAGCTCATCACAGGACCGTTTTTCATGGCGTAAGCTTCCGCTCGTCCCATAACAATACAGTTAGTAATGATTAAACCAACAAATACCGACATCTGTTTAGCGGTTTCAAACGCGTAGGCTTTTAATAATTGATCCACCACGATAACCAATGAAGCGATGATGGTCATTTGCACGATGATTCGGATGCTGGATGGGATCTGGTGTCGAATTAAACTGATCAACATACCGGAAAAAGCGGTCACCAGGGTTAACGCAATACACATGACTAACGCAGTTTCTAATTTACTGGTGACGGCTAGCGCGCTACAAACACCTAATACCTGTAAAGCGATCGGGTTGTTATCAAAGATCGGTTTAACAATAACGTTTTTTAATTCTTGCTTATCGATAGCCATTTACGCTTCTCCTTTTTGCACGTCCAGGCGTGCCAGGAATAGACCAAAGCCCTGTTCACTTAACCAATAGTCGAGCATATTTTGCAAACCACGCGTTGTCATTGATGCGCCTGATAGGGCGTCGACTTCAAATTCATTAGCCGGAATTGTTTTGACTAACTTGAGTGCGAGTTGACCGTTATTGTTGAGTAATTTCTTACCTTTCCAAAGCGCCAGCCAGCGAGGATTTTCAACTTCGCCGCCGAGTCCTGGCGTTTCACCTTGCTCGTAGAATTTAAGACCAACGATGGTTTGTTTGTCTGCTTCCAGTGCAATAAATCCATACAAGGTCGAGAAAAGTCCTTTACCATGGATCGGTAAAATAATTTTATCCACTTTGTTGCCGCTTGTTACCAGATAAACCGAAGCGATTTTAGAGCGGCGGCCTATTCCTGCGGGATCATTTTCGATCGCAATACTTGTTTCGCTAGCTTTAGCTGCTTTTCGCTGATTGAAGCCTGCTGGGTTATCAACTTCCACAAATCGGCCAGTTGAAAGATCGACAAATTTTTGTTCTATATTGGCAAAAGCCGTTTCAATATCAGTGTTGGTAACATCAGAACCTGCTTTTAATAGATTAGCGGCGACCAATACGTTTTTCTTTTTATCCAGCGAAGCATTGCTAACTTGTTTTTCTTTTAACAACACCGCGGCGCTGGAAACGATAATCGAACAAACTAAACAAAGGACGACTGCGACAATCACGGTGCGCATAAAAGAATCAGTATTCGTTGGTTGCTCGATCGTTTCTTTTTCTGAATTAGCTTCGTTAGCTGACAGATTATTTTTAACTGACATATTGTTTTTAACTGACATAGCGCTTAGCCCTCCGCTTAATATTCGCCTGGACCACAAAATGATCAATCAGCGGTGCAAATAAATTGGCAAATAAAATTGCTAACATCATGCCTTCTGGGAAAGCCGGGTTAACCACTCGAATTAACACACACATCAAACCAATTAAAAATCCAAAGTAAAATTTACCTTTATCGGTGAGCGATGCTGAAACCGGGTCGGTGGCCATAAACATCATGCCAAAGGCAAAACCGCCAGTGACCAGGTGCCAGTACCAGGGCATTTCAAACATCGCATTGGTCTCACTACCAATCCAGTTTAATAATAATGAAGTGGCTACCATTCCGCCGAATACCCCGAGAATAATCTTGAGAGAGGCTATGCGTAAATAAGTTAATAACAGACCACCAGCAAGGATCATTAAGGTCGACACCTCACCGATTGAGCCGGGAATAAAGCCATAAAAAGCGTTCCACCAATTCTCGTTAATCGAGTAGTCAATCTGGCCAACAGTTGCCGCCGCGCCAGCAGCAAGCGGGGTTGCGCCGGAATAGCCATCAACTACGTTCCACACATCACCAGACATATCGCCGGGGTAAGCAAAGAATAAAAAGGCACGACCGGCTAACGCCGGATTCAGAAAATTTTTGCCGGTTCCACCAAACACTTCTTTGGCGATAACCACTCCAAAACTGATGCCTAAAGCCACCTGCCATAATGGAATTTCTGGAGGCAAGATTAAAGCAAAAAGGATCGAAGTGACAAAAAAGCCTTCGTTGATTTCATGACCTCTGATTGATGCAAACAATACTTCCCAGAATCCACCGACAATAAATGCGGTCGCGTAAATTGGTACAAAATAGAGTGCGCCGATAAACATAGAGCTTAGGACATTTTTAGAATACTCTGCGCCAAACAGATCCATCATCCAACCGCGCATGCCGTCTAATCCGGTCACCCCGGTCGTAGCCATCGCATCAACGGTTTGAAAGCCGACGTTATACATTCCCCAGAACATCGCAGGAAAGGTGCAGGCCCACACAAATATCATAATTCGTTTTAAATCGATGCTATCTCTAACATGCGAAGCGCTACGAGTCACATGACCCGGAGTATAGAAAATGGTGGTCGCAGCTTCAAACAGCGCATACCATTTTTCGTACTTACCACCTTTCTCAAAATGAGGCTCCAGGTGATCAATATATTCACGTAAACTTTTCATTAACCTTCCTTCTCAATGGTGGTGAGCACATCGCGGAGGATGGGACCATATTCATATTTTCCGGGACAGGCAAAGGTACACAGTGCCAAATCTTCTTCGTCAAATTCCAGGCAACCGAGTTCCTGAGCGGTATCGGTATCACCAACCACCAAAGCGCGCAGCAATTGAGTGGGTAAAATATCCCAAGGCATCACTCTTTCATAGGTCCCGATTGGCATAATCGCTCTTTCGCTACCATGAGTCGTAGTGGTCATATCGAACCGCTTGCTTTTATTAACGTGAGAAATAAACGCACGAGTAACGGAGAATTTTTTGGTGCCGACATGTAACCAGCCAAATAATTCTTTCTCACGTCCTTCGGCCAGCACGCTTAATTGATTGTGATAGCGCCCCAGGTAATCGCGATGATGAACCGCGATATGACCGTTGAAGATAGAACCAGAAATCACTCTTTCATCTTTTGGAGTGATTTGATCAGCTAGCAACTGGGAAACATTGGCTCCTTGTAAGGTACGCACCAGGCGAGGCTCTTTGACTAATGGGCCTGCAATTGAAATTACCCGCTGGCAATTTAAACGTCCAGTGGTAAATAATTCGCCGACCGCAATGACATCCTGATAGCCAATGTGCCAGACGCTTCTTTCACCGTTAACCGGCTTAAGGAAATGAATATGAGTGCCGACATTGCCCGCCGGATGAATACCAGAAAATGCCTGGTAGTTAGCGACATCATTTTTTTCGATATCAATTGATTGGCTGCCATCGTAACAAACAAACAATTCACCGTCGGTCAAATGTTTGAGCACGCTTAAACCGTGATTAAAGGCTTCGGCTTTTTCTTTGATAATGACCATTGGGTCAGCAGCCAGTGGATTGCTATCCATCGCCGTCACAAAAATGGCACAGGGAGCTGCATCTTTGGCGGGAACTTTACTCATTGGACGAACCCGAAGGGTGGGCCATAGACCGGACTCGATCAGATTGTCGACCACTTGCTCGCGGCTTAGCTCGGCAAGCTGGTTTTTTTCGTATTTAGAAAATTCGACATATTCGTCACCTTTTACTTCAATAACAACGGACAATAGCTTTCGTTTAGCACCGCGATTGATGGCCTTGATCGTGCCACTGGCCGGAGCGGTATATTTGATCCCGTCATTTTTTTTATCGGTCCACAAAAGGTCGCCGCATTTCACTGAATGTTCAAGGCGGATCTGCATCGAAGGTTTCATATCAAGGTAATCTTCACCGAGCAGAGCAACTTCTGTAACAGGTGGCCCGTCGTAAATGGTTTGCTCAGGGTTTCCCGTGATGGGGAGATCTAAGCCTTTCTTTATCTTAATCATAGAATTATTCAGCGGTTAAGTTTTTAAAGTTCTAATCAGACACTATAGTTGAAGACTTTTAAAAAGGTATAAAAGACTTAACTTTTGGGGTGCAACCCCATGTAAAAATGGTTTTATAGTGGCGATGAAAGCATGTTTATTAGTTAATATTAAATCATCCGAAACGGGTCTAACATATGTCCGGATTTTGAACGCGCACATTATACGGGGATCGATGGATAATTGACCAGAAGAAATGATGCATTATCCTAAGAATAGTCAAGAATTTATTGTTCTTAGGGCTTTATAGGCTATCCTTTAGTCTAGGTAGGGGCGGGATTCGGGCCAATAGTTGTTGAATGGCATCGCCCTATGATATGTTTTTGTGCAGAAAATAACATTCGTATAAGGTTTCTCCTAATAATATGATCGCGATAACTAAAAATCAGTTCTAAAGGACATTGTTGTTAATGTATTGGAATCGTTCGATAAAAAATAGACTTATAACCATCATACTTTCTATCTGTATGAGTTCTCTAAGTATTGGTCTGTTTGCCATTGGAATTAGTTTTTATAATGCTTATAAAGAATCGATGATTGCAGACTCGATTACTCAGGCAAGATTATTAGCCGAACATGCTCAAACCGCAGTTACCTCCGATAATCAGCAAGATGTGCGGCGTATTTTAGACAGTGCGGTGATGGATAGTCATTCCAGCGCTGCAATTTTTGATGCGATCGGTCAAAAGTTGGCAATGCGGGATAATGACGGCTCTAACTATATTAGTGAAGCTGAATATAAAAACATCAGTCAATATTATTGGGGGCCTCAATACCTGTATGTCTGGGAAACCATCGGCGCGGATGGGAATTTTCTGGGAGTTGTTTATCTCAAAATGTCAACCGCAGCCTTCGACGATAAAATTAGAACTTACGCAATATCCAGTTTTATGATCTTAATCGTACTGTTTGTGGTGATTTATTTAGCCGCCTTTCGCTTACAAACGAGTATTTCACAGCGATTGGTTGAACTGGATCGGATCAGCCGAGAAGTAGACAGTAGCGGTAATTATTCGATAAGAGTCCCCAGTTCTGGGGAAGATGAAATCGGCTCGCTGGCCCGTTCCTTTAACCAGATGTTAGAAACCATTGAAGAAAATCAGCTCGAACGAGATAAGGCCAATGAAGCACTGCACCTTAACCGTCATAGACTGGAGCGGGCGGTAAAAGATTTACAGTATTTGGCCAACTATGATTCACTCACCCAGTTGCCCAATCGAGCGCTGTGTATGGACCGGATCAAATACGCGCTCAAAGGCGCTGCGCGATCGAACACCAAGGTAGCGGTGTTATTTTTGGACCTGGATCATTTTAAAGACGTCAATGATTCGCTGGGTCACGCGGTGGGCGATCAGTTGCTCAAAGCCACCAGTCAACGATTATTGGAAAAAATTCGCTCGGAAGACACCCTGGCTCGCTTAGGCGGGGATGAATTTGTGATTATTCTTAATCACATAAAAAACACCGAAAATATCATCGACATCGTGGAAAAGATCGTAATCAGCTTTGAACAACCTTTTAAGCTTTCCAATTATCAAGTGAATACTACCGTGAGTATTGGGATTTGCAGCTACCCACACGATGGCCTCGACGTTGATTCTTTGATGAAAGCGGCTGATGCGGCAATGTATAAAGCCAAAGAGCTTGGCCGTAATACCTATGAGTTTTATCAGTCAGACTTAAATCAACTGGCCAATCGACGCCATCAGCTGGCCAATGAACTGCGAAGTGCGGTAAAAAATGGTGAAATTCACCTGGTTTTCCAGCCACAACTGAATTTACCACAAAATAAAGTCACCGGCGCTGAGGTATTGGTCCGTTGGAGTAACCCAGTATTAGGGAGTATTAGTCCTGCTGAATTTATTCCGGTTGCAGAAAGTACCGGCTTAATCAAAGAAATTGGTGACTGGGTATTAGAGAACACCTGTAAGGTGTTAGCCAGTTGTCTGGATGAAGGCTTGGAGATCCGCCTGGCGGTCAATTTGTCTGCGATTCAATTCAAACAAGCTGATTTGGCGGTTCAAATAGCCGAAACCTTAAAGAAGTATCGGGTTCCAGCCAGGTGTTTAGAAGTCGAAATCACCGAGAGCATGTTGATGCGTGATGTCAATCAGGCCATCGAAGTGCTGGAAAAAATCAAAGAAATGCAAATTCGGATCGCCATCGATGATTTTGGCACCGGCTATTCATCGCTGGCTTATTTAAGACGCTTTCCGCTGGATGCGCTTAAAATTGATCAGTCTTTTGTGGATGAATTAGTCGTGGATAATGACGATACCGCGATCACGCTGGCGATCATTTCGATGGCTAAAAGCTTGCGCCTAGAAGTGATCGCCGAAGGGGTCGAAACTTTACAACAGCTGGAGTTTTTACGGCAAAATAATTGTGACGATATTCAGGGCTATTATTTTTCCAGGCCCATTCCAGAAGAGGAGTTCAAAACCTTTTTACGCCAACATCAGCTTGGTAAAACATTTCCCCAGTTATAAACCCGGATTAATCTGGAGCAATTATCAAATTAGGCGAACAAATCAGTTGAATCTAGTTAACCAGTCAGGTAATATTTGCGCCCTTTTGTGCGTGGTCCAATTTTATTGATCCTGATGAATCATTCAAGAACCCAATTAATTGCCGGTAACTGGAAGATGAATTGCTCCCGCTCAGAGGCAATTCAACTCGCCAGTCATGTGGTTGCTACTTTAAAACCTGTTGACGCTCAATTGCTGATTTGTGTACCAAGCATTCATTTGGCTGATATAAGCCGCTTGATAGCTAATAGCCGTGTTTTACTTGGCGCACAGAATGCTCATTGGCAAGAAAAAGGCGCCTATACCGGTGAGATCAGTGTTAATATGCTGGCTGACTATCAGGTGAGTTATTTATTGGTCGGTCACTCGGAACGTCGTCAGATGTTTGCAGATGACAATAAGAAAGTGGCTTTAAAATTTGAAGCTGCTTTAAAAAATGGTTTAACACCCATATTATGTATCGGTGAAACCCTTGAGCAGCGACAGCAAAATCTTACATTAAACGTTTTACAGGTACAATGTGAAGCCGTCGTTAAGCAAGTTGGTATTAAGGCGTTTGCCAATGCTTGTGTCGCTTATGAGCCCATTTGGGCAATTGGCACGGGGCAAACCGCAACGCCTGAGCAAGCACAGCAAGTCCATCAAGCACTAAGAGCCTGGTTTGCTGAGCAAGATGAAGAAATAGCAACAAATTTACAGATTTTATATGGTGGCAGTATGAATGCTGGCAATGCCGAAGAGTTATTGGCACAACCAGACATTGATGGTGGCTTAATCGGTGGAGCTTCATTAAAAGCCGATGCTTTTTTAAAAATTTATTCTGCAGCAGGATAAACACAATGCAAGAAACAATCTTAATTATTTATTTAGTCGTAGCAATTGCTTTAGTCGGCATTATCTTAATTCAACAAGGTAAAGGTGCAGAAATGGGCGCGTCTTTTGGTGCTGGTGGGGCCAATACTGTTTTTGGCGCAGGAGGTTCGGGGAATGCTTTAACCAAAGCAACCACTATTTTGGCAATCCTGTTCTTTGCTATCGCTCTTAGCATCAGCTATTTGAATTCAACGCCGACCAAAGTGGTCGATGCGGTGTTTGATGAAGCGCCAGCGGTAGAAAAGACCGATATAGAGTCTGCTTTACCTGAAACAAGTGGAGTTGAAACTGGTCTGGAAGCTGAATTACCACCTACCGATACATCGGCAGAAAAGGTAGTAAAAGAGGCCGTCGAAACGGCAGATAAAGCCGCCACAGAAGTTTCAAAAGCGGAAGAGGTTAAACAGGCTGCAAGCGCTGATGAAACCGAAGAAAAGAAAAAGCAAGGCGACGAACAGTAATACCGTTCACCCGATAAAAGTTTAATCAGCGGATGTGGCGGAATTGGTAGACGCGCCATCTTGAGGGGGTGGTAGCCTATGGCTGTGTGGGTTCAAGTCCCACCATCCGCACCATTAAACTTATCTTTTCGGGCCTGTGCAATTCTCATAAAATAATCGAACAACAATGAATGCCTAAGATGCAAATTTTGGGCATTTTTTATATTTATTATTCTGACATGGATAGACAATAACCGCTCAGATCGCGTAAAATACCCTAGTTTTGCCGAATGGGCACAAAAATTAAAAAAATTCTATCAAGCGGAAGCGGTTTATCGACCTTTTCCGCTTTTTTGAACCTAATATTTAGTACTAATTTTATATCGATCGGAGTCTGTTTTGACCTTATCCGTACAGCCAACATCTGCCAAATTAAAAACAGCCATACTTGTACTGGAAGACGGCAGTGTTTTCCGTGGTAAGTCCATTGGAGCCGATGGTGAATCGGTTGCTGAAGTGGTTTTTAATACCGCCATGACCGGCTATCAGGAAATCTTAACCGATCCATCTTATGCCAAACAAATGGTTACTTTAACTTACCCCCATATTGGCAATACTGGCACTAACGAGGAAGATGTTGAGTCGGATCATGTCTGGGCGG
>JAUUYO010000310.1 GCA_030590405.1 Kangiellaceae bacterium | reverse complement strand
AATGAAGCGGCAGAATTACTTCAAAAAGAACGAAGGAAATTATTTAATCAGATCTTTGAACCCGATAGAAATATGGCTTAAATGACTCCACTTCTTTCAGACTCATTTGTTAATTGGAATATACTGTATAGCCGTTCGCTTAAAACGAATTGTTACCAAATTGTGATATAATACCCATACTATGAAAAATCAACAGCCTAGGTTCTATTAACTATTAATTCTGCTATCTATGGTAGAGCCGCAACAAAGCGTATATTTTATCGAATAGACCACTTCTCGCCGAATCCAGCAGAACTTTCGCTAAAGATAAACTGATCGTCCTCGCTAAACGCCACCGCATAAACAATTGCCCCGCTAGGTTTCCATTGATTTCGGGTGCGGGCCTGCCAATGTGAGATTTTTGCACCGGAGGCGACTTGCCATAGACTAATGTCCCTGCCAGGTGCGCCAGTGACCAGTCGTTTATCATCGTGCGAGAAACGGGCTGCTGTGATGATATATTCCCTTTTCTTTAATGCTAAACGGGCGATTTGTGCGCCGGTAGTTAAATCCCAAATATAAGCGTTACCCAGAGTACCTGCAGTAAAAGCTTGTTGCCCGCTCGCGCTCAGCAGTAATTTTGTGACTCGCGTGGTATGCTCAAAAAGACGTTTGGGTTTACCTGTTTTGCTATTCCATAAAATAGCACGGTAGTCTGCACCTCCAGTAAAAGCCCATAAACCGTTGGCCGATAAATCCACGCTCGCCACGGCTTCTTCGCGATGGCCTGTGAACTCTAACCTGCGGCCTGTATTCATATCGATATGGATCGCTCGGCCATCTTCCAGACCTAATAACACATATCGGCCTTTATCAGATATCGCAACCGCTCTAATTCTGGCTGGCGCTCGCCAATAACCGTAAGCTTTACCACTAGTGGTATTCCAGATACTAAAATTGCGTCGATCAGCAGTGATCGCTCGACTAGCATCTGGCGAAAGGTTGGTTGCGATAATCCCATCTTCGACTTTATCACTGTGTTTCCAATTGAATAACAATTTATTTTCTGTCAAATCCCAATAACCCACTCCGTGATTGAGTGATGATACAATCGCAAATTTCGCATTCTGAGATATCACGGCATCAAGTGTGCCAACTGCGGTATGTTGTGCTTCGGCAAGCGATTCTTCACCGGTTTGACAGGCAGATAAGAACAACAAAATTAGGCCAAAATGGATGATTTTCAAGATGAGTTTTACAATCATAGGGTGAACCAGTACTAATTTACCTGTTTTAAAGCAACAAAGGGGTTTTTTTTTAATAACTTAAAGTATAGACTGCCTGACTGCTTGGAGAATTATAATTTAGTTACTTAGTTATCGATCTTGTGTATCGAGTCTATTCATTAAAATAAGGGGTTTATTGTGGTTAATCTGGACATCAAAAAAATAGCGCTACTCGTCTCAATGGTCACGGCTTTGTCGGCCTGCCAGCCTGGCGGCGAAAAAGAGCAAAGTAAAACGGACGAAACAAAAGCTGCAGCTTCTTCGTCTGAATCAGTCAAAGAAGAAGATAAAATGGGCTATGCGTTAGGCGCAAAAATGGCAACCTTTATCCGTACCGATATTGATAGCAACGAGTTGCTTAATGTGAGTAAAGAATCCGTATCGAAGGGTTTTGTTGATGGACTCAATGCTGAAATTAAATTGACAGAGGAAGAAGTTGCCGCACAATTTGCGCTTTTTCAACAAAAAATGCAAGCCGCCCAGCAGCAAAAAGCCGCCCTGCAACAGCAAGAACAAACGGAACTGGATAAAGTCACTATCGCTGCAGGTGATACATTTTTAGCAGAAAATGGCAAAAAAGAAGGGGTTAAAACCACCGAATCAGGTATCCAATATAAGATTTTAACTGCCGCCCAAAAAGATGCAGCCAAACCGACCGCAGCCGATATGGTTAAAGTACATTACACTGGAACTTTAATCGATGGAACTAA
The DNA here is from genome assembly GCA_030590405.1 of Kangiellaceae bacterium. Lineage (GTDB taxonomy): Bacteria > Pseudomonadota > Gammaproteobacteria > Enterobacterales > Kangiellaceae. The sequence continues at coordinate 1,126 of JAUUYO010000310.1, read as the reverse complement.
GTTTGACAGTTCGGTTGATCGAGGTGAGCCAGCGTCATTTCCACTGAATCGCGTCATTAAAGGCTGGACCGAAGGACTGCAGTTAATGGGTCTTGGCAGTAAGTATCATTTTGTTATTCCGTGGCAGTTAGCTTATGGCGCAGCAGGCCGACCAGGCTCTATACCAAGAAATGCGGTACTACAGTTTGAGGTTGAGTTAATTGCGATTAACCCAGAAGCTGAAAAAGCGGAAGAAAAAGAATAGATAAGACACAAATCATTATAAAAAACCCGGATTATTTTCCGGGTTTTTTATGTCCGGTGCTAAAGGTTATGTCCAGATATGAACAACAGTTAATCATCCAGGTCAAAATTTTCACCAAGAAACTTTTGCGCAGAAACCGCCGCAAATTCTTCTAATTCTGAGCGTTCAAACATTGATTTCATGGTTGATTCCACTGTGGGGTGTTCAACAATGTCTTGATGTTGGTTGATCACGCTGATCGCAATGTTTCGCAAGGGAACATCGAGCTTTTGCCGGGAACCCCTTTCAAATAGCAATATGATCTGACTGGCCGATAATCCATCGAGTGGGTTGCGTCTGTTATAAATAGTCACTGCGGTATCCTTGAATTTTTTGTGCTTTCCTTAACTGCTCGATTTTACGATAAGAGCTAGCGTAAATCGATAGCCAAACACTGATTGTTTTGTAGGAGATCAGCTATTGTTTCCGACGGGCAATTAAACCGAGTCCGACGACTCGACAGTTCTCTGATCTTAGAATTGTCTTAATGGATGGGGTGAATGTTTCAAGTATAAGTATTTACTTATCTTGTAAATCAAAAACATTTAGTATTAATTATACTCGATCGAATCTATAGTGTGATCTTGATAGCTCAATACTTCAATCATTTAAAACCATCGTTATCTAATCAAACTCATTGAGGAAATCTAGCATGGATCAGTCCGGACGTTACGCAGACCTTAGCCTTAAAGAAGAAGAGCTTATTGCCGACGGCAAACACCTCTTAGTTGCTTATAAAATGGAGCCACAAAAAGGCTTTGGCGGCTATTTAGAAACAGCCGCCCATTTTGCCGCAGAATCATCCACTGGCACCAATGTCGAAGTATCCACCACCGATGACTT
>JAUUYO010000203.1 GCA_030590405.1 Kangiellaceae bacterium | reverse complement strand
TCTTGCCGTTTGTGATGGTGTTGATCAAAGAACCCAGGCTGATGGATGAGTTCTTAGGGTTTATCGGCTCAAAGACTGGGAGTTCTGAATTTTCCTTTTATCATTTTGGTTTTGCCATCGGTATTTCACTATCGTTGATCGCTCAGATTGGCGAGCAAGTGGATTATTTGCGATTTATGCCCGATAAGACTCCAGATAATCGTTTTAAGTGGTGGGCAGCGGTAATTCTAGCTGGCCCCGGTTGGATCAGTCTTGGTTTTTTAAAACAGATCGGCGGTATATTGCTGGCGGCGTTAGTGTTATTGGGCGGCGCTTCGCTGATCGAAGCGAGAGAGCCGATCCATATGTACAATGCGGCTTATCAATACGTGTTTGAAAATCCATCCGTGGCGCTCACCGTCAGTTTTATTTTTGTGATTATTTCGCAGATCAAAATCAATGTGACCAATGCTTATGCTGGTTCGCTGGCCTGGTCCAATTTTTTTTCACGGGTCACCCATTCTCATCCAGGCAGAGTGGTCTGGTTAGTATTTAATATTGTGATTGCGCTGTTAATTATGGAACTCGGTGTTTTCGAGGTGTTGGAAAATATTTTGGGGCTCTACTCCAATATAGCGATCGCCTGGATAGCGGCGATTGTTGCGGATATTGTGGTTAACAAACCTTGTGGCTTAAGCCCAAAGATCACCGAGTTTAAACGCGCCCATCTGTTTAACATTAACCCGGTAGGTGTTTTCAGCTCTTTGTTTGCATCTATTTTATCGATTGTGGCCTTCTCTGGTGTGTTGGGGCTTGAACTACAAGCTTTCTCATCGATAATCGCGTTAGTGACTGCTTTTGTTTTATCACCGATTATCGCTATTTTGACCAAAGGAAAATATTATATTGCTCGGCAAAGTCCTCCTTTTGATCCCAGCAAGACTCATTTATGCGGGGTTTGCAACAATAGCTATCATGCCAAAGATATGGCCACTTGCAGCATGTATCAAATTAATATCTGCTCTTTGTGTTGTTCATTGGAAGGCCGATGTCATGATCAATGTAAACAAAAAAAAGAGTTTAGTATACGTAATAAACTGATCGAGCTGGCCCATCCACTGGTCAATGGTTATTTTCAAAATGATATTGTTAAAAGGTTGATTAGCTTTGCACTGGTTTTTTTAGGGTTGATCACTTTTGCCGCGTTTATATTATGGACCACTTATGCGGTGAGAGCCGATCACATTGATTCAACGGTTATTGGCGCGGTTCAAAATACCTATGTGAATCTTTTTTATATTTTAACCTTAGTCTCGTTGGTGACAGCGTGGTTGATAGTATTGATGCATGAAGGCCGTGAATTTGTCGAGGAAGAACTCACCCATAAAAATCGAGCACTGAATACCAGTGAATCAAACTTGGCTCATGCCCAACAAGTGGCTCATTTAGGTAGTTGGGTGTTAGATTTGAAAAAAAATGAACTCAGTTGGTCCGATGAGGTTTTTCGAATATTTGAAATTGACTCCAAACGATTTGAAGCGACTTACGAAGCATTTCAACAGGCCATTCATCCCAAGGACCTTGAAATAGTCAATAATGCTTATGAACAATCAATTGCCAATAAAACCCCATACAATATTGAACACCGTTTGCTAATGAAAGATGGTCGTATCAAATATGTGAGTGAGCGAGGTGAAACAAAATATGATAAAAAAGGGGAACCTGTTAAATCATCAGGCATTGTCCTGGATATCACGGAACTTAAAAATGCACAGGCGCTGATCCAATATCAGGCACACTATGATAATTTGACGAATTTACCTAATCGATTTCTATCACTGGATAGATTATCCCAATTACTACTTGAAGCGAAGCGCAATGATCAAATGGTCGCAGTGTTATTTCTTGATTTAGATGATTTTAAAAAAATAAACGATACTTTAGGCCACGATGTCGGCGATAAACTTTTAATTGAGGCTGCCAGTCGATTAAGTCGCCTGGTGCGAGATCGAGATACCGTGGGCCGTCTTGGTGGTGATGAATTTCTGGTTTTGCTCAGTAATTTGTCAAAAGCCTCAGACGCTCAGTCTGTAGCGGAAAATATTATCGAAGAACTACGAAGTGCGTTCCGAATTGATAATCGTGAACTGATTATAACTGCCAGCATTGGGATTGCTGTTTATCCTGCTGATGGTCATGATGCCAAGACATTACTCAAAAATTCTGACTCGGCAATGTACCACGCTAAATCTATGGGGCGAAATGTTTTTTATTTTTTCACCACTGCGATGAATGATCAGGTTTTACGCCGTATGGCACTAGAAGAGCAGATTATTGGTGCGTTAGAAAGAAAAGAATTTAAAGTTTTTTATCAACCAAAATTAGACACAAAAACTAGAAAAATCATCGGAACCGAAGCGTTACTTCGATGGCACAATCATAAGCTGGGAGAGATCTCACCTGATGAATTTATACCAATGGCCGAACAAACCGGTTTGATCGTACCAATTGGCCATTTTGTGTTAACCGAAGCGTTAACCAAAACCAGCCAATGGCAAGCAAAATATGACCATCAATTTCAAATTGCGGTCAATTTGTCTCCGCGCCAATTTCGCAACCCAAAATTAATTGAAAGTATTAAGCAAGCTCTCAAAAAATCCGCCATCGACAATCAATGTTTAGAGTTAGAAATTACCGAAGGCGTATTGATGAGTGGGCATAGTTACATCGAAGAAGCGCTCCTCGCTCTCAGTGAGCTGGGTATAAGTATTGCGATGGATGATTTTGGTACCGGCTATTCTTCATTAAGTTATTTACGCAGCTATCCCTTTAATGTATTAAAAATTGATCGAAGTTTTATCCGAGATATTTCAACTGACCCTGCTGACAGAGAACTAATAAGCGCGGCCATCGCCATGGCCCACGCGCTTAATTTAAAAGTGGTTGCAGAAGGGGTTGAAACCGAGAGCCAACTGGATTATTTACGCGAGCTTAGTTGTGATATTGTGCAAGGTTATCTATTTAGTAAACCTTTGCCTGCGGATGATTTAGAGGCGTTACTTAAACTTAAATTAATCTAAATAGACGTTCCTAAAAGATATCCAGGTAAGCTTTGTGAATAAGTTTGATTAGCTGTCAAGAGTGTGTCGGGCTATTAGAAACCAGCGTAAGTCTCTGAAAAAACCTCCAAAAACCAAAGAAGAATTCTTAGCAATACTCCTTAAACAACAACTCCCACAATCTGTCTTGGCGCTAAAAGAATATATTGAGCTTCTTTAACTCGCTATTTTTTTGTCGATTGAACTTATTTTGATTTTTCACATAAACAGGTTGAGCTTGGATATTAAACCTTAGGCATAAATATTCCGCAAATTGCAATGCCGTATCTTTGCCTTCAACGTCTTCCGCTATAGTCATTGTTTGCCCGATGTTGTTTGTTATTTGAAGCTTAAAACTTTCTATTTTATTGACTCCAGAACCAACACTCCCTGTTCTTAAAATGTTAATGTTTTTCAGCTTAGATACTTTCATACTGCCAATATAAATAGGTATAAAAGACCAACGTTTCAGTACCTGAATTTGTTCTGAGTTTATAATGACTTTTAAATTAGCCAATGGTAAATAAATTGCTGCAACAGCTGTGAATAGGGCAACTAATAGAAATGGGATACTAATTATTCCGATTAAAATACCAAAATAACCAGAATTATAAGCGCCACCAACAAGAAAGTAGCTGGCAAATCCAAAGCCACTAGCAATACACACACAAAATAAAGCTAAATAAACATTTCGAAATATTGGAAATCTTAAAAATAATGTATGCCCCAAATCATCTGCTGACATCGATTTAGCTAATCCGCCAACTTTAAAATCACCTTTACTAATCTTTTTTCTTGTTTGCTCACTCTGCAGTTGCTTTTTTTCAATAACCTGTTCAGAAATACTATGAGAAATAAATCGGGATGTTTTTTCACCTTTAAAAACCGGGATAACAAATGTTCGATTTAAATCAACACCTTTAATATCTACTTTTAACGTTAAACGCCAAAAATAATAAGCGCTTTTGTTTTCTATAGTTGACTCGGCTAGATGAGCCGGTATATCGTAATTAAAAGCAAAACCAATTCCTTTTCCACGTTGCTCAAATTTTGGTTCTCCAACTTGTGCCCAACTAATATCTTCATGATGAGAACGATTTTCATCGCTTCCGGACACATATGAATATACACATTCCAACTTTACTTCCACTATCTTAGAGGGTTGATTATTAAGTTGTTTGTATGACAACTGAGGCACAACGATCCGCCCTCCCACTTGCCCCCCGATGGCACCGGGATAAGGGCCCATTTCATAATAAACTTCTCCAAAACGGCGATATTCTAAGGTTAATATAATTGCCTTATAGAGGACAAATAATCCAGCTATTGGTAAGATTAACCCCCACCAGATATTAGTGTTACCTTTATTTAATTCATCTTGGAAATTAAATAATAAAGGCGATAATGCCAGATACCAGAAAATACTAAGTCCCCACATTACATACAAAGAAGTTTTTGCATTGGAGCTAATGCTTGATTTCCCCCAGCCCTTACGACTTTGCCAGTTTACTTTATTTTCTGACTCTTCTCCCAATTCAACGAGTCTTTGACGACGGTAATCAATAAAACTTAAGTCAAATTCAGGATTGTCGAGTTTATTTTCCCATTCTCGTCTTAATTGCGTGGTTGTTAAATGTCTATTGTTCACTTTGTTAGGTGAACGAATCGTTTTATAAGCTATCAAAAAACCGATCAAAATGAATCCCATACAAAAACTAGCCGTTAAACTAAATAATCCCCAGCGCATATCGCGGTCAATCACTGCTTGATTGTAATTGTCTGGGCTAACCCAAATAGTAATTTGTTGAGACTGATTTTTAATTAGGTTTAAACGACGACTTAACGTTTGATGATAATCACCAATATTATCATTAAAATTTGCAACATAAACCCGGTCTTCCGTAACAGATTCGCCGTACATATTGTAATTATATTTTGCGGTAGTTCTATTTTTAAAAATTTTTACTTCAATAAGCTCCGCTTGCGTTTGTTGCCAATTCTGCATAGTCTGACAGTCTTGAAACATAGGCCAAGCAGTTTCTAAGAATAAAAATACACCCGCAATCATAAATCCCAAAGAGAATAATGTGGAAAAGGCTTGTTTAATAAATGTCATCAATTGATTTTTTTATTTAATTGCGTATATAACGCGCTTTAAATGAACGCCCTTTTAGTTTTCCATTGACTATTTTCTTCAGCGCCGCGTCCGCTATGTTTCGATCCACCGCCACGTAAGCTTTCAAGTCAAAGATCTGAATCTTGCCGATCTGCTCGCCATTAATTTCACTCTTGCCTGTTTTGTTAGATTTAGCCGTTAACGCGCCAAGAATATCCCCAGGACGGACTTTTTGTTTTCTTCCACCATCGATCTGTAAAGTCGCCATATTTGGTTTGGCCATCGCCTTGTCCAAAAACTCAATGCCCGGTAGCTCTTCCATTTTAATCGATTGTTTTAAGTAATCTTCTAGTTTGATCATTCGATGAATTTCATTTTCCGCGATCAGAGTGAGCGCCACACCTTTGCTTCCAGCTCGTCCGGTGCGGCCAATACGGTGAACATGCACTTCTGGATCGCGCGAAATTTGATAATTGATCACGGCGTCCAGATTATCAATATCCAGGCCGCGAGCGGCTACATCTGTTGCCACTAATACCGACACGCTCTTATTGGCAAACATTACCAAAGTGCGATCACGATCTTTTTGTTCCAAATCACCGTGCAATGCCATACAGCTAAAGCCATAACTGGATAATTCATCGGCTACCGATTGCGTTTCAATTTTTGTGGTACAAAATACTACGCTGGATCCGGGTTGATATTTAGCCAACAATAATCTCAGTGCGGTCATTCGTTGGTTGTTATTTTCTATCTGAAAAAAATGTTGAGTGATGCTGCTACTATCGTGAGTCGATACAACTTAAACCGTTTCCGGGTGATTCATAATGTTTTTAGTGATGGGTTTAATTTGATCAGGAAAGGTTGCGCTAAATAATAATGTTTGACGTTGTTTGGGGCAAAGGGAAAAAATTAAATCTAAAGCGGATTGA
>JAUUYO010000142.1 GCA_030590405.1 Kangiellaceae bacterium | reverse complement strand
GTTTGCCAAAATAACCGTCTTTTCTGTTTGTCAAGATACTCATTGAGGAAAATAAGGCAGGCTTAAATTCTTCACCGAGAATTGCTGTAATTTACATGCTACAGTTGTAACGATTGATTTTTAATGAGTGAGGAATCCATATGCGAAAACGAATCAGCAACCCCGATCAAACCTCTGAAGTGGATATGACGCCGATGTTAGATATTGTATTTATCATGCTAATTTTCTTTATTGTGACCACCTCCTTTATCAAAGAGTCCGGGATCACCATTGATCGACCCAGCAAATCAAAAAAAACAGATCAAATTCCAGTCACTAATACATTAGTTATCCAGATCAACGAGCTGGAAGATGTGTTTTTCGCCAGTAGACTAATCCTTCAAGATGCGGTACAAGCCAATATTGAAGTTGCACTAAGTGAAAATCCTAATGTGGTTATTTTGCTGAAAGTCGATGAAAGGGCTGGCTCAGGGGTTTTAGTTGATGTGGTCGATCAAGTGAAATTGGCAGGCATAACTCAAGTAACCGTTAGCCGAATTTGACCCCGTAATTAGAGCCCAGGTTTTAAGTGACGATTATTTGGCTGCAAATTTCTGCTTTAGCCAATCGCTGTGTTTTTGCACAAAAGCCTTGTCTTCATCACTGATAGTGTCTAACTTTTGCTGCACTATTTTTACCTGCGCCTTAATATAATTCAGAGTTTTTTCTGCCTTTGCGATGATTGCATTCGAAGCTTTACTGGCTCGCAAGTTATTCAGATTTGCCTGCAATATTTTTTCTGTTTGAAACAAACTCACGCTGTCAGAATTGTTGATTTTATTAAAATAACCAATCGCCAAAACTCGCTCGGAAAGACTAAAAAGCGCTTCCAAATTGGAAAAACCAGATGTCGCTAATATCGTTTCTATTTCAGGGTAAGCGGCGGAGGCGCGTAAAAATTTAACCACTCCTGCCTGGTTTTCAGCATCAAAACCACCGGAATAATTTGACAGCTCAGGGTGTTTTTGTCCTAATTTTCCAATTTTTTTAGTCGCCTGCAAAAATGATTCGATTAGAGCTTTACTCAATGGTGTGACTTTTTTGGCTGTGTTTGGCGCTTTGCTTGCGATCGAAGAACTGACAGCGATAGCAGGCGCGGCAACAAAGAGCAAAATCGTCAGCAGTAATAAAACACCTTTCATGTTTCTTCCCTCCAAGGTTGGTATATTTTCGATAACCAGCGATCAAGCCTATCATGTTTCTCCTAATCTTACCGGACCGAAGGCTCAGAGGCAAAATGAAGAATAGCCCTAAAATTTAAGACATAAAAAAAGGCCATTCATTTCTGAATAGCCTTTTTTGCAAAGTGGTGGGTCGTGGGCGATTCGAACGCCCGACCAATTGATTAAAAGTCAACTGCTCTACCGGCTGAGCTAACGACCCGATGCGGAGCGCATTATCCGTGATTTGAGAAAAAATACAAGCCTTTATTTAAAATATTTTAACAAAAATGTGTTTTTTTTTATGTGCTACCAAATATTAGTCAAAATAAGCGATTGGTCAAATATGAATTCAACCTGTTAACGCCACTTACGAATGCCTGGCAGCCCATTCAGGGGATAAACTTCTCAGCCGTTCCAGCCCATGGGTGATGGTATTTACCGCTGTATCAACGTCTTCATCGCTGGTAAATCGACCAAAAGAAAACCTTAGCGAACTATGTGCCTGTTCATCGGTTAACCCTAATAGCTTTAGCACATAGGAGGGCTCAACACTGGCAGAGGTGCAGGCAGAGCCAGAGGAGATTGCAATATCTTTAAAAGCCATGATCAATGTTTCGCTGTCGACATAGTCGAATCTTAAATTGACGATGCCTGGGACGCAATTAGAAGGATCACCGTTGATATGCACACCTTCAATTTGGTAAACCTTTTCGATAAAACGATTTTTTAGTGACAAGATATGTGAGTCATTATCTTCCAGCTCTTTTCTGGCGAGTTCAAATGCTTCGCCCATCCCGACTATCTGGTGGGTAGCTAAAGTACCTGAGCGCAACCCTCTCTCGTGTCCTCCGCCGTGAATTTGAGCATCAAGGTTAGGTTGCTGGTTTTTTCTGGCAAATAATGCGCCCATCCCTTTAGGACCATAAATTTTGTGTGCCGAAAATGACATATAATCAACGGGTAGTTCAGATAAATCAATCGGTATTTTACCGGCGCTTTGCGCCGCATCGACATGCAGGGGAATATGTTTTTGATGGGCGATTTCGCCGATGGCTTTGATGTCCTGAATAGAGCCAATTTCATTATTGACATGCATAATTGAAATGAGGATTGTCTCTTCAGTAATCGCATCACCTACCAGCTGTGGATCAATCAATCCATTTACATCAGGCTTTAAATAGCTAATTGTAAACCCCTGTTTTTCTAAAAAGGTGCAACAGTCTAAAACGGCTTTATGTTCAAAGGCACTGGTGATGATATGTCCTTTGTTATGCCACTGCGCGATCCCTTTTAACACCAGATTATCCGCTTCGGTCGCGCCGGAAGTCCAAATAATTTCTCGCGCATCAGCGCCAAGCATATCAGCTACCTGATTGCGGGCTATATCGACTAACTCTTCTGCTTGCCAACCATAACGATGAGAGCGAGAAGCGGGATTTCCGAATACTCCACCCATGGTCAAACAGCCCATCATTTTCTTAGCAACTTTAGGATCAACGGGCGTGGTTGCGGCGTAATCCAGATATATTGGTTGTTTCATGTTTATCTTTTTGCTCTAAAATGGTCCAACATAAGATTTAATCTATCTTCTCTATTGGAGTTTCAATATTTGGAGTTTCAACATTTGTAGTTTCAACATTTGTAGTTTCAACATTTGGAATTTCAACATTAATCTCATCCAGAAAATCATTGGCATTGATGCCAGGCAGATCGAGCTTTTGTATATCGATGCCTTTATTCGACAAGACCTTTAATAACAAATTTAATTGGTTGTCGACAGCTCTGGAGTGATCCAGAATACTACTAATGACCTGTGCCACCGGATCATAACATTTTTCACTTTCACCATAAGCTTCAAACCCAATCAATTGCTCGACTCTTTCCCGATGGGTGTTACCTTTTCGACAATTAGGATCAAGGATATGTCCGGGAATACCAATGACGGTCGAACCGGGCGGAGCGTCTTTGGTCACAACCGCATTTGAGCCGACTCGACACCCTTTAGCAAGGGTAATCGGCCCTAATATTTTGGCACCTGCTCCAATCACCACATTATCTTCCAGTGTAGGATGGCGCTTACCCGAATCCCAGGAAGTTCCACCTAAAGTCACGCCATGATAAAGAGTGCAGTCATCACCAATAATGGCCGTTTCTCCAATCACCACCCCCATCGCATGGTCAATAAAAAAACGCCGTCCAATACTGGCGCCAGGATGAATCTCTACTCCGGTTAACCAGCGCGTAACGGTAGATAATGTTCTTGCCAACCAATACCAATGATTTTTCCATAGTTTATGTGCCAGACGGTGCCACCAGATCGCATGTAAACCAGGGTAATTGGTCAACACATCCCAAGTATTTCTAGCTGCAGGGTCGCGGTCAAAAACACTGCTGATATCTTCTTTTATTCGTGCAAACATATTATTTGTTCTGCCTGATCAGTAAAGTAAAATGGCTTATCGACTTAAAGAATTTTCTATCGAAGAAAGGAACCCTCTTAGCACTCTATTTTCACTTTCGGTTATTTGTGCTTTACTTAAAAGACGGCTCATTCGGTTATCAATTTGCTTGCGATGATCAGTGTTTAAGTAACCAGTCTCCCCCATCACTTTTTCAAAATGGGCCAACAATCCCTCTAGTTGTTCTCTGGAAATTCTTTGTTCGTTAGTAATGACCCTTTGCTCGGGTAATTGTTGCATTTCAGAAAATGCCAATCTCATTTCATAACTAATCAATTGAACTGCTGAAGCTAAATTCAAAGATGAATAGTCAGGATTGGTTGGGATATAAACCTGGTAATGACAAAGATGTAACTCATCGTTGGTTAAACCTGAATTCTCAGTACCAAATAAAATAGCAATCGGGATATTGTCCAGGTTTTCTTCAACAATTGTGGCCAGTTCTCGCGGCGTCACCAGTCGACTGGGCAAACTGCGTGTACGCACACTGGCACCAACAATTAACCGACACTCCGCGATCGCTTGGTGGATGTCTTCGTAAACCACGGCGTTGGAAAGAATATCAGCAGCTTTGGAGGCTCTTTCGGTTGCTTCGGCACTCGGATACCTGGCCGGATTAACCAATGCTAACTTCGACAGCCCCATGACTTTCATCGCCCGAGCCGTGGCTCCAATATTTCCCGGATGAGTGGTATGCGAAAGAACTATTTTAATTTGGTCGAGCATATTCAAACTATTTCAGACTAAAATCAGAATAAATGTATGATACCACTGAGAAGCTATCTGAGAATAGAAGGTGTATCCAAGAGAAGCAATTTTAAGCTATACTTTTCAGCTATTTAACCTGAACTCGGGATATATTAGTCTATTCCAGAAAACTTTGAGCTAGAACCAGACAAAGTGCTTTTTGCGGTTCATAAGAAAAATCAAATGACATTAGTTAGAATTATTAGATCTTATGGCTATTATTTTAATCACAAAACCCTGCAAACTCTAAAGTGTTTTATTAAATAAACAACTTAACTCGTTGTAATAATTGATATTTATTAAATCACCTTCAAGCCAAGCCAAATCTACGGTGTGTTCTATACTCCTCCAATGTCTCAACTTTTTATACATAAAAATAATATTTTGTAATTTGTATAAAACTTTTTGCCGATTTATGCGTCATAGTTATAAGCAAAGAATATTTTCCAGTACTTTAAGGTTTTTCCTTGTCATGGAACCTGCCCCGGCCTGATCTGCCAATCTGTCCGGGTTTTTTTTGGCTTAATTTTCTCGACAACTGACTGTCTAAGAATAAGTTATTTTTTGCCTTTACGGAAAGCTTTTACGATGTGATGTGTTTCCTGACTAAGAATTTCCCACAATCGATCAAAACGAGCCTCCAGAAAAACCGCCTCTCTCAATTGTTTGACATTAATGATATTTGGCTCGTTCTCTAATGTTTTAATGCTTTTAGTTGATGCGATGATTAGTGCGATTTGCAATAGCTTGTCTTCCGCACCATAACGCCTGTCATGTTGCGATGAAGTATTAATTTCTTTGCTGTAATAACGAGCATCGTATTCCAACATATCTTCATTAACCAGAGGTTTTATCATTTTAATAAATTGTTGCCGCCGAGCAACGCTAACAATTAGAGAGCTTGAGCCATTGCTTGATGATAATTTTTTTACTAACCTGGTTTTATTAATTTCATCATCAATGTTAACGACTGACAAAAAGGTCGATATATCCGACCGCTCTTCTTCAAGTATTACCCCAAAAAAATCATCTAGTTTTAACATATTTTTGCCATTTTATTGGCCTTACAACCAATTTAGCTAGAAATTTAATTTTTTGTATTGTTCAAAGTATAGCAGAGAATCGCTAAAATATTGATATCTATAAGGAAACACCTCTTCGTGATAGACCTTTATAACCGTTTGGTCCATCTCTGAACGCAAAAAGGCCGGTATCGCTACCGGCCTTTTATTGGATTGCTGATTAAAAAGAAAATTATTTTTTCTTTTTAATATCAAGCTTTTCTTTGATACGAGCTGATTTGCCGCTTAATTCACGCAAGTAATACAATTTAGCTTGACGAACATCACCGCGCCTTTTTACAGTAATGCTATCGATCATTGTGCTGTAAGTTTGGAAAACACGTTCAACGCCTTCACCATAAGAAATTTTTCTTACCGTAAATGCAGAGTTAATACCGCGGTTTCTTATTGCAAGAACAACACCTTCAAACGCCTGTAAACGCTCTCTTTCACCTTCTTTTACTTTCACTTGAACAATAACTGTATCACCTGGAGCAAACTCAGGGATTTCTTTAGTCATTTGTTCCTGGTCCAGCATATCAATTAACTTACTCATGCTTCTCTCCTAGGTTTTAAACCAATTTTTAAACTTCAAAATTTTTAAATGAAAATGTTAATTATTAATTCGCTTTATAAGCGCTTTTAAACTCATCCAGTAAACTTTGTTCACTAGTGGTTAAATTTTTCTTAGTCAGTAAGTCAGGTCGTTTTAACCAGGTTTTACCAAGCCGTTGCTGCAATCGCCATTTTTCGATGGCGTGATGGTCACCGCTTAAAAGTACTGGTGGCACATTCAAATCCTGATAAACTTCAGGCCGAGTATAATGAGGATGATCCAGTAGACCATCTTCAAATGAGTCTTCTATCGCGGAATCACTATGCCCCAAAACTTTTGGCAATAATCGAGTTATCGAATCAATTAAAACCATCGCGGCAAGCTCTCCACCACTTAAAACAAAATCTCCAAGCGATATTTCCATATCAACCTGTTGGTCGATTAGCCGCTGGTCGATGCCTTCGTACCGTCCCGACAACAAAATTAAGTGTTGCTCCTGGCTCAGTTGCTTAACCAATGCATGGTCTAACTTTTTTCCCTGAGGCGAAAGGTAAATGACCTTCGCGGCACTTGAAATATCAGAGCCTGAAACATTTGAATCTGAAACATCAGAATCTGAAACATCAGAATCTGAAATGTTAGAGCCTGAAGCATCAGAACGACTTGTCTTAGCCGCCTGTATCGCTTGTTGCAAAGGCTCAATTTTCATCAACATGCCCGGACCACCACCATAAGGTCGGTCGTCAACGGTTCTATGCCTGTCCTGAGTAAAATCTCTTGGATTTATACAATCCAGTGCTATTTTATTAGCTTTTACCGCTCGACCAACCACTCCATAGTCGCTGATCGCTTTAAACATTTCTGGAAATAAACTAATCGAACTAAAACGAATGGCGCAGTTGTTGTCATTTTGCTGTTCTTTAATCGAAATCTTCATCCCAATCAACCTCAATCAATCCTTCCTCAAGATCGATCTTTTTGACCACACTATCAATATAGGGGATCAATATTTCTTTTACTTTCTTTGCTTGTGCTATTTCAGCATCAAGCTTAACCACAATCACATCATTTGCGCCAGTGGCCATCATCGAAGAAATTTTTCCTAAAGGCACTCCTGCAAGGTCAATCACTTTCAAGCCCTGCAACTCTCTCCAATAAAAATCATCTTCTGCTAATTTTTTTAACTGACTTTCATCGATTGCGATATCACAGCCAATTAGAGCATGTGCCATATCGGGGTCATCAACACCCTTTAATTGAGCGACAATCGTTTTGCCCTGTTTGCGACCTTTTATAAAAGGGACTGACTGCCAGCCATCTTTCTTCTTGATCAACCAGGGTGTGTACTCAAGAATATTATTTCTTGGCTCGGTGTGGGAAAAAATCTTTACCCAACCATGTACACCAAAAACTCCGGAAATCTGACCGATAATAATCGGTTTATTTACCGGAGCTAAAGTATTCATTCTAAACGACTTAAAAATTAAGCGGCTTTATGATCTTTTATTAGTTTCTTAACGCGGTCACTCATTTGAGCGCCTTGACCAATCCAATGATCAACACGAGCGTTATCAACACGAATGCGCTCTTCCTGACCAGTTGCAACAGGGTTAAAGAAACCAACTCTTTCGATAAAACGACCATCACGGGCATTTCGCTTATCGGTAACAACCATATGATAAAATGGGCGTTTTTTTGAGCCACCGCGAGCTAAACGAATGGTAACCATGCGTTGTATATCCTCTAAATTCTTGGTATTGATGTCTGTAAAGTTATGCGTCTTTTTAACTAATTAGAGACGCTGACTGACCCTTTTTGGCCAGTGAACTTTCGCTCAGAGCACAAAGGACGCGCATTTTATCGCTAAATGCGCCGTTTGGAAACCTTTTTTAGGGTTAATTTGGCTATTTTTTGTGTTTTTTTGCTCAAAAGCTCATATTTCCATATTTACTGCACTTGTAACAATTCAAAATACCAATAATTGACCGAGTAACGGTCCAGATTACCGCTAAAAGTAGTCATTTTTATTTTTAAACGCTCTAAGACTCAGGAATAAAGTTGAGAAGCCTTTATGATTCCCCTACCCCATTGGGGGCATTCCGCCGCCTGGTGGCATCATCCCTTTCATACTCCGCATCATTTTCATCATGCCGCCTTTGCCTTTCATTTTTTTCATCATTTTTTGCATTTGCTTAAATTGCTTCAGCATACGATTAACATCTTGTATTTCAGTCCCAGAACCTCCGGCTATTCTTCGTTTTCTTGAACCTTTGATCATTTCCGGGAAAGCTTTTTCTTTGGCTGTCATTGAGTTAATAATCGCTTCCATCCGCACGGTAACTTTGTCATTGAGTTGATCTTTAGCCGCTTGCGGCACATTGCCCATTCCCGGAAGCTTATCCATCATTCCGGTTAACCCGCCCATACTTTTCATTTGAACTAATTGCTCTCTAAAGTCTTCCAGATCAAAGCCCTTTCCTTTTAATACTTTTTTGGCGAGTTTTTCTGCTTTTTCTTTATCGACGGTTCTTTCAACTTCTTCGATTAATGAAAGTACATCCCCCATTCCCAAAATTCTCGAAGCGATCCGCTCTGGATGGAAAGGTTCTAGCGCATCAAGTTTTTCGCCCATCCCAATAAATTTAATCGGTTTACCGGTAATATGCCTAATAGAAAGCGCCGCGCCGCCTCGCGCGTCACCATCAGCTTTAGTCAATATAACACCTGTTAATGGCAAAGCTTCATCAAAGGCTTTGGCGGTGTTGGCGGCATCTTGGCCAGTCATACTGTCCACCACAAACAAAGTTTCTGCTGGTGAAATGGCTTTATGTAACGACTTGATTTCATCCATCATTTTATCGTCAATCGCTAAACGGCCAGCGGTATCAACAATCAATACGTCGGCAAATTCTTTTTTGGCCTGTTTGATCGCCGCTTTGGCGATATCGATGGGCTTTTGCTCGGTAGTACTTGGGAAGAAGGAAGCGCCAACTTCTTCGGTCACTCGTTGTAGTTGTTCGATCGCGGCTGGACGATAAATGTCAGCACTTACTAACATTACAGACTTTTTCTCACGTTCGATTAAGTATCGCGCCAATTTTGCGCTCGAAGTTGTTTTACCCGCCCCTTGTAAGCCCGCCATCAATATG
>JAUUYO010000163.1 GCA_030590405.1 Kangiellaceae bacterium | reverse complement strand
TTACACGTTTACAAGCTAAACTAACAGGTGCAGCAGCTAAATTAGAAGCTAAATTAATCGCAGCAGCTTCTAAGCCAAAGAAAAAAGCAAAAGTAAAAGTGAAAGCAAAGGCAAAGAAAAAAGCACCCGTTAAAAAATAGTGGTTGCTCGTTGAGGCATTTATCGCCTCACAAAATTAAAAAGGGAAGCTTAATGCTTCCCTTTTTTATTGTTGTCGCTCAAAATTATTATAGCTCAAACGATTCCAACTCAGGCTTTATATAAAGCCGCTATTCCGGCTGCAAGACTCTTTGCAACAATCGATTAATTTCATTTTGCGCATCTCTCGCCCCATAAACATTTTGTTGGAACACGGTTTGGCCTTTACCCATGCTCCTCACATAAATGGAGCGACCCTTAATTAACTGAGCACCTTCCGCATAGAGTTTCATCGCAATGATCCGCTCGTCCTGTCGTCTGGTATCTACCGCATTAACACACTTTATGATTCGCTTACCTCTCACTAATCGGGTACTTCGTCCAATAGCCTTTAAATCGAGCATGCTGGCGCGCATGGGCATGATGATGGTTTCTTCAAGCGGTAGTCTTTCTACGCTCGGCGCGTAATCACAAATAAGAAAGTCAACATTCGGCATAACTTGCGGCATATTGGCGATGACAGTAAAAGGTAATTGATTTTCACTAAACACATCAACAGCTGATTGTTGCGGATCTAAATCACAAACAATCACCTTATTACCCGCATAATAGGCTGCCGCAGCAAAATTTAATGCTAGTGTGGTTTTGCCTACGCCGCCTTTCGGTGACCAAAACGCAATGCGTCTCATGAAAATAATCCTTCTATAACCTTGCTGATTAAACCATTATTGCTCTGTTGAAACTGGGCTCAGGTATTTGATGTAAATAAGATGATTGGTTGATTTATGCGAGGGCACCCCCAAAGATAAACAACTATCTTCCAATAATGGAAACTCTTCTCTGCGTAAATAAAACTCCAGGCCATTCACCGGTTTCAAATAACAGCCATTGGTTGAATGATCTAGCAAAACAAATTTACCTCGATTATAAGCGATATGGCAGTGCTCTCGTGAGACTTGCGAATCATCCAAAGCCAACTGACAAGATGATATATTTCGTCCGATCATAAAAGGCGTCATGTTGGGTTCAATTACTATTTCTTGCTCTCCATATTGAAGCGTTAATATTTGATTAGTAATTTGCTCTAAAAGCATATCGGTAGACAGGTATTGAGTTTCGTTATGTAACTCACAATCTTCCTGCCAATAAAGTCGAAATATTGGGGAGCTTTCTTTGGCCCTTTAAGAGTTACCCAGTCGAATTCTCGGGCTTTTGCTTTTTGACTTATCGTCAATTCATCTAATAGCGCTTCAGAAAACAATATCTGACTGCCTTTGGCTAACTTTGTCAAATAAGCAGCATCGTTGACTGTTTCACCAAAAAGGTCTCCTTTGTCGATCAACACTTCACCAAAAGAAAGTCCAATACTTACTGTTAAATGATGCTGAGTGTAACTAGCGATAAAATATTGCTGGATCGCAACCGCTGTTTCAATACTGTCCTGACCAGAAGAAAAGCAAACCATCAGCTCATCGCCGATGGTTTTAATCACCCTACCCTTATGCTCAACCGTTATTTTTTGCACCTGATTAAGCAAATGGCTAATAATAGCTTTTGCTTCACTGTTTCCTTTAGTCTTGTACAACGCAGAGCTGCCGGATACATCAGCAAAAAGTACAGCTCTTTGTTTTCCCTTTTTTATCAGCATGATATTTTATCTTTGATGAGTCTGGCCATGTTTCTTTACTAAGAACTTGAAGTATATCATTGATTAATTATTGAATGTTTTGCGTCATTTCATTCTTTTTGCAATAAAACAATTGGTTGGTCTGCCATCTGCCAGATATTCGACTTGATCGACTAATATATCAAAATCAGAAAATGCCAATGCCAGCTCACCGGACTCTAACAAATACCGTGGGTTCTTTGGGCTACCAAATTTCTCACAACCACGCATAAAAGTCTGATAGACAATATATCCACCGATGTCGATCAACGACTTTAATTGGAGCAGGCTCGGTCGATGTAAATATCTGACGACCACTAAACAACCGTAATACTCTTCTAATAAGCTTAATGACGATAACTGTTTTTCTTGATGAAATTTTTCCAGATCCAGCTGGATGGTTTTGACAGATTGCTCACAGCGAATAGCCAGGTCGGACAATTTTTCTAATGCACTCGGCAAATAATCAACCGCCGTCATTGAAAAACCTTGCATCGACATATAAACTGCATCGCGACCAGAACCGCAAGCCAGATCTAAACCAGTTTTATTGTCACAATGTAACGAATAGTCATCAACAAATCTCTTCACAATCTTCGCGGGTTGCCAAAGTCGCTGGTACGATTTACCGAAAGCTAAGTTATTGGATTGTTGCAACTCAAGTAATTTTTGCTGATTAGCCACCTGCGTTTGACTAATGTGATAGCCTTTACTGGACAAAAACTGGGTTGCTATTTCTAATTCGCTCACTGACCCGAATAGCTCAACAGCTTGCGTGCGGATTGGCAGCTCATGCAAACGCTCGAAAAGTTCACTAACCGGAAAACTGGCTGAGCCAATGATATGAGATTGATCAAAAAATTGCGCTGGCCTTAAATCAAGTATTGGTATTGGTATTGGTATTGGTATTGGTATTGGAACTGATGGGATGGTTTTCACTTTTGGATAGACTGACGCAATTGGTGCCAGGACTCATCTTGAATATCACCGTCATCGTCAATGGCTGGATAACGAATTTCATTTTTGTCACAGAAGCTTTTGACCCGAGGATGCAACCACTCAAACCGCAGCTGCTCACAAACCGCATTTGGTAATTGGCGCTTGTCATAAAAACCGGCTAATTCTCTCTGGCGTTGCGCTTCGTATAAAATGATCGCTACGGCAACCGAAACATTAAGCGACTGAACCATTCCAAGCATTGGAATAAGGATATGCTCATCGGCCATTTCTGCGGCTTGTTCACTGACTCCAAATTTCTCTGAACCAACTAAAATTGCGGTTGGTTTAGTGTAATCAATTTGTCTAAAATCAATCGCGCAATCAGAAAAATGAGCAGCCAGGACCTGTTTTTTTTCTGCCCGTATTTGACCGAGTCCTTTGGCTAAATTCTGATGCGTATGAGTCGTCACCCAGCGATTACTCCCCATCGCGGTTCCATGACAATTTCTAAGAGCGCCTTCTGGATAAACCGCATGCACCTCACCAATACCGATGGCATCACATGTTCTGACGATGGCGGCCAGATTATGCGGTTTGTGAACTTCATCCATAAACACTGTAATATCAGTCTGACGGTGATTTAAAAGCTCAACAATTCTATCGTTTCTTGAATTTTTCAACGTTAATTTTCTCTAGACGCCAAGATCTATTGATCCTAGTTTTGCAGTTCCATAATCGCGTCCATTTCAACCAACGCACCTTTCGGTAATTCTTTCACGCCAACAGCGGCTCTGGCAGGGTAGGGCGTTTGAAAATATTCGGCCATGATCTGATTGACCATTGGAAAACAGGATAAGTCGGTTAAAAAAATATTAAGTTTTGCAATTTGGTCGAGATCGCCACCAGCCGCTACAGTGATGGCCGATAAATTCTTAAACACTTGATGAATTTGTGGTTCGATATCATTAGATACAAATTCCATACTTTCAGGATCGAGCGGTATTTGACCGGAAATATAAACCGTCTGGCCGCTTTTAACTGCTTGCGAATAAGTGCCTATCGCGGCGGGTGCTTTATCTGTTTGAATGATTGTTTTAGACATAAGAATTCTCTTTTCAAGTTCTAGGTTTAAGTTCTAGGTTTAAGTTCTAGGTTTAAAGTTCCAGGTTCCAGGTTCCAGGTTTCAAATTCCAGGTTTCAAATTCCAGGTTTCAAATTCTAAATTTTAAGAGTGCCATTTTAACAGCGAAACTCTAAACATCTGTTTTTACCGATTACGAGACACTTTAATCACAAAATTAAATACACGAATTTTCCGGATCAAATTAGCCAACTGTAGTCGCCCGGTTAACTCTATCAGGAAGGTAGTGATATTGGTTGCTCCATCATTCATGTCAATATCGATATTGACGATATTAACTCCCTCATCCGCTATCAAATTGGTCATTTTTGCCAAAACGCCGTGTCGATTGACCACTTCAACTTTTAAATTAACTCTGAAAACACCTTCAACATTTTTTTCCCATTGCACTGGTACATATTTATCCAGCTTGCTTGAATGTTCGGCAATATTTCGACAATCTTGTTGGTGCAGAATAAATCCGCCACCACTGCTAATGGTGCCCACAATGGAGTCGCCAGGGATCGGGTGGCAGCACTTGGCATACTCAATCATCATGCCTTCGGTGCCCTTAATGGCCAGAGGCCGGTTGCTGTCTTTGTGTTTTTTAATCACATCTTCAATACTCGGCTCTAACCGATGAGCGATAATCACACTGGCTGTTTGCCCCAAACCAATCTCCGCCAGGATATCATCAAAACTTTCTTTATGGGTTTCTTTGGTGACTTTATCAAAATGCGACTGGTCGATAGAATCTAACGGGCGATTACCCAAAGACTTTTCTAATAATCTTCGTCCCAGATTAATCGCATCATCTCGGCGTAGATTTTTAATAAAATGGCGAATATTAGTGCGCGCTTTACTGGTGATCACAAAACTGAGCCAACCAGGATTGGGTTTAGCTCCTGGGGCGGTGATGATTTCGACAGTTTGACCATTAGTTAGTGGTCCCGACAAGGATACGATTTTACTGTCCACTTTACAGGCAATGCAGCTATTGCCGACATCGGTGTGAATAGCATAAGCAAAATCCACTGGCGTGGCGTTTTTGGGCAACTCGATAATATTGCCATTAGGGGTAAAGATATAAACTTCATCGGGAAACAGATCGACTTTAACACTTTCAATAAATTCGATGGAATCGCCTGTATTTTGTTGCAACTCCATCAAGTTACTCATCCACTCACGAGCTTTAACTTCAGCGCGATTGGCTTCTGAAGCTCCTTTATATAACCAATGAGCTGCAACCCCATTCTCGGCCATTTGATCCATTTCGGTGGTACGTATTTGAACTTCAATATGCAGTCCATGGGGCCCTTTAAGGGTCGTATGCAGAGATTGATAACCATTAGTTTTGGGGATGGCCATATAGTCTTTGAAACGGCCTGGTACGGGACGATACAAATTGTGTAATTGGCCTAAAATGCGGTAACAACTGTCTTCGGTATCCGTAACGACTCTAAAACCATACACGTCCATCACCTGATCAAACACGCCAACCTTGGCTTGCATTTTTTTATAGATACTAAAAACTGATTTTTCTCGACCACTAATTTCGGCATCGATGCCTTCAGCGTTAAGTCGTTGCAGAATATTATTAGAAATACTATTGATGATCTCTTTACGATTACCTCGCGCTTTTTTCACCTCTGCTTTAATCACCCGACAACGCATCGGGTATTGGGCAGCAAAGCCGAGATCTTCTAACTCACCACGCATAGCAAACATGCCTAATCGATTAGCGATTGGTGCATAAATTTCCATAGTTTCTTTAGCGATACGAGTGCGTTTTTCAGTGTTGAGAGAGCCGAGGGTTCTCATGTTGTGCAGCCGATCGGCTAATTTGATCAAAACCACTCTCAAATCTTCAACCATCGCCATCATCATCTTACGAAAATTTTCGGCCTGGGCTTCTTTACGGGAACGGAATTTTATCTGAGTGAGTTTAGTGACTCCCTCAACCAGAGCGGCGACTCTTTCACCAAATTGAGATACGATATCGTCACGAGTCACCTCACAGTCTTCGATCACATCATGCATCAATGCTGCCATAATGGTTTGAGCATCGAGGTGAAGGGTTGCAAGTATATTAGCTACGGCGACAGGATGGGTAATATAAGGGTCGCCGCTAGATCTTAATTGTCCATCATGGGCATCACGGGCAAAAATATAAGCTTGTTGAATTTTTTCAACTTGTGATGCATCTAAGTAACTCTGTAGTTGCTCTTTAAGACCATTAAATAGATACACACGAGCCTCCTAAAACAATATCAAATAATCAATTAAGATTTTAGTCTTCGATAATGTCTTCAATAATTTCTTCTACCGGAGGAGCGCCCAGTTTATTGATGTTTTCTACAGTGACTAAATTTTCCTCGATTTCTCGGAGTGCCACAACGGTTGGTTTATCATCATCCCAATCAACCATTGCGTCTTTGCCGCCAGTTGCCAATTGTCTTGCGCGCTTAGATGCAACCATAATCAGATCAAATCGATTGCCGATAGCGTCAACTGCATCTTCTACTGTGACTCTTGCCATTGGTTATTCCAGCCTATTAATTAATATAAAATCTACAACTACTTAAACGATATTTTTAACTACTCGCTCAAGCGTTGCTCAAAAAGGTCGCATAGTTTACCCTAAATTGTGCACTACTCCAAAAGATTGCACAACAATTGAGCATGTTTTTGCTGTTGCAAAGCCAGTTTTTGCCTTTCTGCACAAATTATTACCTTAATTTCCGCTACCGCCTCAGAAAAATCATCATTGATGACTAAGTAATCATATTCGTTATAATGTGACATTTCGTCGATTGCCGCATTCATTCGTCCAGCAATCACTTCATCATTGTCCTGTCCCCGCCCTTTTAGACGAGATTCCAGCTCAGATTTGGAGGGTGGAAGGATAAAAATCGAGCGACTATCGGGCAATTGTTGTTTTATTTGTCTGGCACCTTGCCAGTCAATTTCCAGGATAACATCAATGCCTTTGGCGAGCTGCTCGGCGATGGAGGATTTACTGGTGCCATAAAAATTACCAAAAACCTCCGCGTGTTCATAAAATGCCTGCGATGCAATTAACTGCTTGAACCCCTCAATTTCGACAAAATGATAATCCACCCCATCCACCTCAGCATCACGCTTAATCCGAGTGGTATGAGAAATTGAGGTTTGCACTAACTCCATTTCGCCGATTAACTGCTTGAGCAAGCTGGTTTTTCCAGCACCCGAAGGTGCCGAAACAACAAATAAATTGGCTTTAGCCGAAGTTACTGGTGATTGATTGATCATCATTATAAATAAGTCGCTTTTCTAATAAGTCTGATGCTAGTTTAACAAGGGCTCTGGGCAAGCGCCAGAGCATCTGATGAGCACGGGCCTTTGGATAAAAACTATTCGGCATTCTGGTTCTGCTTAATGATTGAAAGTATTAATTTATTCATTATCAATCAGTTAAGCCTGTTAATTATTTTTAAACCTGCCTTATGTCACCAATTATGTCACCATTTGGCAGTTCCGTGTCTACAGATCTATTCTTCAGTTTTTCTACTTTCTATGAATTGACTCATTTCTTCATTTTGTACCCGATGATAAATTTCTTCCACTGATAAGCTTAAATCAATCGATTCAAATTGTACTTCTTCACCCAAAAAATAATGAGTTGGTTGCCAGCTATCACTTTTTCTAAATACAGCCACATCAACATAATCCCTGAATCTCATTATAGAAAAAACTAAAATCAAGGAAGCCTTGGCTGTATAATGGTTTGCAACCAAACAGACCACCACCCAACGGGTGCAACAACTCAAGGCTTATGAATATTTTACCTTATAAACTCGCCACAACAAACGATCAGCCTTGTCCAATATGAAATGAGTCTGAACGAGGTACATGATTCCAATATAAAATGAG